>NZ_JBFRVM010000019.1:0-197737 GCF_041475145.1 Vibrio sp. 10N.222.49.A3 | reverse complement strand
TTTAACTGATCGGCATTAAAGCAAGAGCTTCTCTTTTTTTGGCCAGTTCTAGTTCAAAAATTTGCATTTTCGACGCCATAACTATCGCTGATGTTTATCTTGTGGGGTGAAAGGCGCTATCACCCCACAAGATTACGTCGGTATTCGCGCGCTTAAGACTCGACGAAGATGACGAACTCGGCGCTCAATCGTGACAACTTCAGGCTCAGAAAAACCAATTGGTCGACCATCGGCTTCAAGGCCAATATCTCTCAATAAATGGGTGTTGTTCCATGGTAGATCATATGAACTACGACGAACTTTTCGTTGCCATTCACGCTCTTCACGACGAAGGTCTGCACGGATAAGAACAGTTGCTAGTTTTAAATATACTGAGTGACGCATAATAACTCTCCAGTTGTGGAATAAACTGAGGAAAAATAGCGTTCTAGATAGTATGAGGGCTTCTCACTTAGCTGCTATTTTTCCGCAGCCAAATAAGGGTACGGATCTATTAGTTAGGTTTATCTTGGGTGTTTCGATCGGCCATGGCTGATGTGTGTGACATATCAGTCACCATGTCAGTACACGGATCAAACGACGCGCAAATATGCTGTATAAAATCGAAATGTTTCATTTGCGCCTCCAAGCTAACTAAAAAATCCAAAAAGAAATGGGGTCGTAAAAGCAGACAAGTCTTTGTTAAATCGTTGCTTTCACGGTTAAAGTCTAACCAAGTGAGTATATTATTCAACCGATAATTGATTAACATTTTTAAAACAATGCATTCGCCTGAAATATCAGTTGCATATTCATTTACATATAACATATTCACTATGATTATATAAAATCACAGCATATCTATCTTAGGACTCTCTCTATAGAACAGCGGACTATCCTTCAGAAACAAAAAAGCCACGTATGATACGTGGCCCTTGAATTTTCACTCACCGGATAGAGTCAATGAATAGAACGTTCTAAACAACGCCCTCAGATATAAGACCATGTTTATTGAGTAAGCGGTACATAGTTGCGCGTGAAACTCCAAGCTCCTTAGCGGCCAAAGACACTTGACCACCATAAGATTCCAACACAATGAGTAAAGCATCTCGCTCTGAACGTTCACGTATACTTTTCAGACTGCGGCGTTCATCATTCTGTTTTGGTAAATCCAGTTGATGATCCTCAATGATGACAGCATCAGACATCAACACAACACGCTTAATCTGATTCATCAATTCACGAACGTTGCCAGGCCAATGGTAGCGACTCATCGAGCGGATAGCATCGTCTGAGAAGCTCTTCGCTTGCGCATTAAACTCTTTTGAGTACTCACGCAGAAAATGATTCGCTAGCACTGAAATATCACTCACACGTTCTTTTAAGCTAGGAACATGAATACGCAGAACATTGATGTAATGATAAAGCTCTTCATTGAAGTCGCCCTCGATCAATGCCTTTTCAATATCAGAAGAGTTAGCAGCCAAAATGCGAACATCAACTGACTTAGCTCCCTTCGTGGTTTCAATTTTCCCTTCTTGTAAAAAGCGTAAAAGGTTCAATTGTTGATTACGAGGCATCGCTAGGACATCGTTGAGTAAGAGGGTTCCGCCATCGGCTTCTTCCAACATACAAGGCGCTGCCGTTGCTGGGGCTGAAATACCAAACATCTCAGTCTCTATCCTCATTTCAGATAGAGCACGGCAATTCACAGTTAAAAATGGTTTCTGAGCTCGCGATGAATTTTGATGAATGGAACGTGCAATTGTCTCTTTTCCTGTCCCACTCTCACCGTAAATCAAAATACTGACATCTGTGGGGCCAATTCGCTTTACTTGGTCTCTCAAGCGTTTCACCGCCACAGAATCACCGAGTAGGCCCATATTGTTGTTAATACCGTAGTTTGGCCATACTTTCTGCTCAAGTTTGAGCATACCCAGTTGATGACCAATGGTACTCAATAGCTGAGCATCAGGGATTGGTGCCGTGAAAAAGTCGATACAGAAGTTAACGATAAATTGGCAGATTGTATCTGAGCTCAATTGCGATTCACGGATAAAAGCAAGCCATCGAACTTGCTTGTTGTTGCTCACGAGGTTAGCGATACCATTAAGGCTAAACTCATCATGACTAAGATCCACAATGCCAATGCAGGGGCCAATATCAGTAATTAAGGCATCGGCTTTTCGTAAATCTGCACACTGGGTACATTGCCAACCCACTTGTTCTAACACTGATAACCAGGGTTCGTACGCACCACCAACGACGATAAGAGAACCTGGTAAGGAATCCATCTTAAATTGAGTTCCCATCCTTCTTCCTTATTCTGTTTTTATTTTTTTCAATCAGGCTAACACGAGTTAAACGAATCATACGGGTACAAAGTTGCCGCAAGATCGTATTCAGATCCGATACGTATAGTAATGAGACTATCTTAGATTTTTTGTCTCAATGGTAAGACTATGTCATAAATAATCATTTTTCGAATCAAGAGTGCGGTACGAGCTAGGTTTTGACGCTAAAAACCGAAAAAGCCACCCGAAGGTGGCTTTTAAATTACACGGGCAGTAACACCCCATAAGCGAAAATTACGCTTGTGGGCGCATTGCCGGGAACAAGATCACGTCACGGATTGTGTGGGTGTTAGTAAATAGCATCGCTAGACGATCGATACCAATACCTTGACCCGCTGTTGGCGGTAGGCCGTGCTCTAGTGCAGTAATGTAGTCCGCATCGTAGTACATAGCTTCGTCATCACCCGCGTCTTTTGCGTTAACTTGTGCTTTGAAACGCTCGTCTTGGTCTTGTGCATCGTTAAGCTCAGAGAAACCGTTCGCTACTTCACGGCCACCGATGAAGAACTCAAAGCGGTCTGTGAAGAATGGGTTGCTGTCGCTACGACGAGCCAGTGGAGAGATGTCCGCTGGGTAACCCGTGATGAACGTTGGTTGAATTAGCTGAGGCTCAGCCGTTTCACCAAAGATCTCTTCAAGAAGCTGACCACATGTCCAGAACTTCTCAACGTAAAGACCCACTTCTTCTGCAATTTTAACCATCAATTCTCTGTTCTGAAGATCATCTTCAGTCAGAGCTTGAATGTTTGCATTTTCAGGTGTGTAGTGTTTGATTGCATCGAACATGCTCATGCGAGCGTAAGTGCCACCGAACTCAACCGTTTCGTCGCCGTAAGGCATAGAAGTAGAACCAAGAACGTCCATCGCCGCTGTGCTTAGCATCTCTTCCGTTAGATCCATTAGATCTTTGTAGTCAGAGTACGCTTGGTAGAATTCCATCATTGTGAACTCTGGGTTATGACGAGGAGAAAGACCTTCGTTACGGAAGTTACGGTTGATCTCGAATACACGGTCAAAACCACCAACTACTAAACGCTTAAGGTAAAGCTCAGGTGCAACACGTAGGTACATGTCGATGTCTAATGCGTTGTGATGAGTGATGAATGGACGTGCTGTTGCACCGCCTGGGATCACGTGCATCATTGGCGTTTCAACTTCTAGGTAGCCTTTTGAGCTCATGAAGTTACGAATTGAAGACACAAGCTTAGAACGCACGATGAATGTGTTACGAGAGTCTTCGTTCACGATTAGGTCAACATAACGCTGACGGTAACGCATCTCTTGGTCAGTTAGGCCGTGGAACTTCTCTGGTAGAGGACGAAGTGCTTTGGTTAGCAACTCAAACTCTTCCATGTTCACGTAAAGGTCACCTTTACCAGACTTGTGAAGCGCACCTTTAACACCGATGATGTCACCGATATCTAGGCCTTGGTACTTCTCTTTCAGCACTTTTTGAACGTCTTTCGCTGCGTACGCTTGGATACGACCAGAAGTTTCTTGAATCGCTAGAAATGGACCACGCTTCGCCATAATACGACCTGCGATCGCAACGATGTGGTTAAGCTCTTCTAGCTCTTCCTTAGTCTTCTCACCGAATTCCGCTTGAAGGTCGCCAGCTAGGTGCTCACGACGGAAGTCATTTGGGTGACCGTTCGCTTTGCAGTTTTGGCGGATATGATCCAGCTTGCTACGGCGCTCAGCGATTAGTTTGTTCTCTTCAGGTGAAGAAGCTTCTTGTGTATTTTCGTTTTGAACAGCATCAGTCATTTGAGATGTACCCTGCTTTTATAATTTGGACAGCTATATTTTTGAAAATATAGGCATTTTTACCAATATTATTGGTAAAGCTTAATAGTTGATAAAGCTTACAGACCTGATTTCAGGCTAGCTTCAATAAACTTGTCTAAGTCACCGTCAAGAACCGCTTGAGTATTACGGTTTTCGATGCCGGTGCGTAAATCTTTGATACGTGAATCATCCAGCACGTAAGAGCGGATCTGACTGCCCCAACCGATGTCTGATTTCGTTTCTTCGCTCGCTTGTTTTTCAGCATTTTGCTTTTGAATCTCAAGTTCAAAAAGCTTAGCACGTAGCTGCTTCATCGCTTGATCTTTGTTCTTATGCTGCGAACGGTCATTCTGACACTGAACCACGGTGTTAGTTGGAACGTGAGTAATACGTACCGCCGATTCCGTGGTGTTTACGTGCTGACCACCAGCGCCAGAGGCACGGTATACGTCAATACGTAGGTCAGAAGGATTAATGTCGATCGTAATGTTGTCATCAATCTCAGGATAGATAAACGCAGAAGCAAATGAAGTATGACGACGACCACTTGAATCAAATGGTGACTTACGAACTAGACGGTGAACACCAGTCTCTGTGCGTAACCAACCGTAAGCGTACTCACCAGAGATACGTACCGTTGCGCCTTTAAGGCCAGCAACATCGCCATCAGACACTTCGATAACTTCAGTCTTGAAGCCTTTCGAATCTGCCCAACGCAAGTACATACGCAACATCATTGAAGTCCAGTCTTGAGCTTCTGTACCGCCCGAACCTGACTGTAAATCGATGTAGCAATCTGATGCGTCGTGATCACCAGAGAACATACGACGGAATTCCAGCTTCTCTAACTTAGCTTCAAGCTCGGCCAATTCTGGCTCAATTTCATCGAACGTTTCTTGATCTTCTTCTTCAACCGCAAGCTCTAGTAGGCCATCAACATCCTCAACACCTTGGTCAAGTTGGTCGATCGTTTCTACTACCGCTTCCAATGCTGAACGCTCTTTTCCTAGCGCTTGAGCACGCTCAGGTTCGTTCCATACATCCGGTTGTTCTAATTCTGCGTTTACTTCTTCTAGACGCTCTTTCTTTGCGTCATAGTCAAAGATACCCCCTCAGGATATTTGTGCGCTCAGACACATCCTGCAGACGGTTTTTTATAGGATTGATTTCAAACATTTTAGCTCATCATTTATGAGTAGAATTTAACCGGAGAATTGTACTCAAAAGTGTGACGGAGATACAGAATTTTTTAGAGTGGTGCACCAAGATTCAATAACTTAATCGGATATAAAATTGACGGGCAGAAAAAACACGCAAAATTTGTAAGGAAAGGAAGGGAAACAAGCCCTGTTTTTGAACAGAGCTTGTTGGATTTGGCACTAAATGATGAACCTCATTCAGTGAACGATAACGCTATTTGGCTTCAACTATTTCGCTTCGATATGATCAATCATCAACTGCAACGATTGATTGCCACGAAACTCGTTAATATCCAGCTTAAACGCAAGATGTACCGTTTTCACTGAGGCATCAGGCCAGCGACGTAGGTCAACATTAAAGGCAATACCATCAATCATCACATTGGTCGGGTGGCCTTTATACAATGGCTCAAGCATTAACTTTAAGTGCTTTTCACCCACTAATTTTTGATGCAGAACTTTAAACTCACCATCAAAGATGGGCTCAGGGAAAGCTTGTCCCCACGGACCACCTGAACGCAACGTCTCAGCGGTGTGCATTGAGAACTCTTCAGGTAACAGCTCACCATCAGACAAGATAATACCCTTCAGCGCCGTCTCACCGAGTTCTTTACGCACAACGTCATCAAACATCTTGCTGAATCGCTCGAAGTCTTTTTCCATAATGGTTAAGCCGGCTGCCATTGCGTGACCACCAAACTTCAAGATCAGGCCAGGGTTTTGAGTGTCGATTCTGTCTAGCGCATCGCGCATGTGCAAACCTGGAATCGAACGACATGAACCCTTAATGCTACCTTCACCACCATCAGCAAATGCGATCACTGGGCGGTGATATTTGTCTTTGATACGCGAAGCTAGAATACCAATTACGCCTTGATGCCAATCACGTTGAAACAGAGCCAAACCAGAAGGCAAATCGTCTTTACCAAATTCAAGGCGCTCACAAAAAGCCATCGCTTCTTGTTTCATGCCCTCTTCGATCTCTTTACGTGTTTGGTTCAAGCCATCTAACTCGCTGGCCATTCGACGCGCGGCATGGATGTTATTACTCATTAGCAGCTCAACACCAAAAGACATATCATCCAATCGGCCAGCCGCATTGATACGTGGACCAAGCGCAAAACCAAAATCGGAGGCAACTAAACGCTTAGCATCTCGCTTAGCAATTTCAATCAAGGCTTGAATACCCGGACGCGCTTTGCCTGCACGAATGCGTTGTAGCCCTTGGTGTACCAAGATTCGGTTGTTTTCATCAAGTGGTACCACATCCGCAACAGTACCCAGTGCCACTAGATCAATCAGTTCCATCAACTTGGGTTCTGTCATGCCGTGTTGAGCAAACCAGCCCAACTTACGCATATGAACACACAATGCCATCATCAGGTAAAAGGCGACACCCACACCGGCTAGCGCTTTTGAAGGAAATGCGCAGCTTTCTAGGTTGGGATTGACCATTGCATCTGCAATCGGTAATTCAGAACCAGGCAAGTGATGATCAGTAACCAGTACATCAAGGCCTTTCTCTTTAGCAAAGCGAACACCGTCAATTGAAGATACACCGTTGTCGACTGTCATGATCACTTCAGCACCAAGTTCGATCGCCTGTTCGACAACCTCAGGGCTCAAGCCATAACCATCTTCAAAACGGTTGGGTACCAGATAATCAACATTCGAGCTGCCCAACATTCGCAGAGCAAGCACAGACAACGCCGAACTGGTTGCGCCATCGGCATCAAAGTCACCAACAATGATAATGCGCTTTTGCTGCTGAATGGCTTTGAACAACAATTCAACTGCAGCATCAATGCCGCCCAGTTTTTGATAAGAGTGCAAACCTTTCGCAGCTGTCTCTAGCTGGTCAGCACTGTCGATTCCGCGACTCACATAAATGCGCTTTAACAAGTCAGGTAAATGAGCAGGTAAGACTGAAATGTCGACCTCAGGACGGCGTTGGATCTCTATCATATAAAAATGGGCCTGATATCAATCAGGCCACTCCTTAAATCAAAAACAGGGGGAAATAACAGGTAATAAAAATGAAGATTACTGCTCTAAACGCTGAATAAGTTGCGCTGGAGGTAAGTAACCACTCACCAACTCACCGCTTGCTAGCACGATAGCCGGAGTGCCATTGATGCCAAGCTCACGACCGAGTTGGTATTGTTTAGCAATGATCTGCTTTTGCTCTGCTAGGTCTTTACCAGACGCTGGCATTTGACGATTGACTTTAGCATCATGCATAGCTGTTTTTGGATCGTCAGACGCCCAGATTGCAGCCATTTGATCGGCAACTTGTCCTGTCGCACCTTGACGTGGGTAAGCCATGTAACGAACGGTGATACCCAGATCGTTGTAGCCTTGCATTTGGCTGTGCAGACGAACACAGTAGCCACACGTAATGTCAGTAAATACCGTCACAACGTACTTTTCGTTATCTGCTTTGTATTCGATAACCGTATCCGACATCGCTGCAACTTTTTCAGCATTCAGTGGAGCTTGACGCTCAGCCAAAACATCACTGAACTTACCGTTTGCATCCAAAGAGTAAAGTGTACCGGCTAGAAAATGATCGCCCTCTGGAGAAGAAAAGATAATACCGCTGTTGGTTTGAACTTCTAAAAGACCATCGATATCCGAAGGAACAATCTTATCGACCTTAATACCGATTTTTTCAAAACGCTTAGTTAACGCAGCTGTATCAATAGCTTGAGCTGGAGCAGCTTCTACGGCTGTTGATGTTGTTTCTACTTTCGCTTCTGATGCATTACATGCAGTAATCATGAGAGGAAGCGCTAGTAGAGGAAGACGGCGTAATACGCTCATTAGGTTCACCTTAAAAATAAATGGATTTAAGCACGTGGGTGATGCTGAGCGTGAATTTGCTTCAGCCTTTCAGTCGCCACATGAGTATAAATTTGGGTGGTCGATAAGTCACTATGTCCAAGCAACATCTGTACGACCCTGAGATCGGCGCCATAGTTCAGTAAATGAGTGGCAAAAGCATGTCTCAATACGTGTGGAGACAATAATTCCGTGTCGATACCAGCGATAACCGAATAATGCTTAATGCGATACCAGAACGTTTGACGAGTCATTTGCTTAGCGCGTTTACTCGGAAAAACCACATCCGAGCTGTTATCACCGAGCAGTTGTGGGCGACCTTGTTCAATAAAAGTTTCTATCCAATCGACGGCGTTTTCGCCCATTGGCACCAAGCGCTCTTTACCGCCCTTACCGATCACACGCACCACACCTTGCCTTAGGCTGATGTTTTCCATGGTCAGGCTAACGAGCTCAGTCACACGAAGTCCAGTTGCATAGAGTAACTCAAGCATCGCTTTATCGCGAAGCTCGATTGGATCGTTTGGATCTGGCGCTTCAAGCAGCGAATCCACTTGCTCTTCACTCAAATCTTTTGGCAAGCGCTTCGGCAGTTTTGGACTGATCAACAGCGCACTAGGATCGTCGGCTCTTACTTTCTCGCGGTGTAGATATTGAAACAAGCGACGAATAGCCGACAACATACGAGCACGGGAAGTCTGCTTAAAGTCAGCATCGGCTAACCAACCTTGATAATCCTGTAGTCCTGAAAGACTAATAAAATCGAGGCGGTAATTGTTCTTTTCCATCCACGTTAGAAGCTTAGACAGGTCGGTACGGTACGAGACAAGCGTATTCTCAGATAATCCTCGCTCCATCCACATAGCATCTAAAAACTGTTCTACTAGACCGTGGTCTGCGCTCTGCCCTTGAGGCGACTGCATAGTGTTACTCACAATATTGGAAACTGTTTCGAGAGTATGCCAGAGCAAATATGAATGCCATAAAAATTACGACTTGAGCGGATAATCGCTGCAATCGAAGTCGATTTATGGTTAGAATTCGCCATCTGAAATTAAAATTGAACGTTTGCTATGAAAATTGGATTATTTTACGGCTCAACCACCTGCTACACAGAAATGGCAGCAGAGAAAATTCGCGGCATTATTGGTGAAGACCTAGTTGATATCCATAACGTGAAAGAAACCCCTCTTTCATTGATGGCAGACTACGATCTTTTACTGCTCGGTATCTCAACTTGGGACTTCGGTGAAATCCAAGAAGATTGGAATGAACTGTGGGAAGACATTGCAACCACGCCAATGAAAGGCAAGGTTGTAGCGCTGTTTGGTTTAGGTGACCAAGAAGGCTACGGCGAGTGGTTCTTAGATGCGATGGGTCTATTGCATGATGAGCTGAAAATCGCTGGCGCAGAGTTTGTCGGTTTCTGGCCAAACGATGACAGCTACGAGTTCGAAGCGTCTAAAGCTCTCACTGAAGACCAATCTCAATTCGTTGGTTTGGCGCTTGATGAAGATTCACAATACGAACTTAGCGACGACCGTATCGCTAGCTGGGTTGAACAAGTACTGGTTGAGTACAGCGAAAAGCTATAACCAAACAGAAGTACACCCAGCTAAGTAACTCAGTAGCGAAGTAGCGAAGTAGCGAAGTAGCGAAGTAGCGAAGTAGCAGAATATTAAAAGATCACAGAATACAAAAAGGCCTCATTACTGCGAAGTAATGAGGCCTTTTCTATTTCATGTCGAAGGACAATGTCATCTCAACGGAAGATTAAACAGTCTCTTCAGCCATCTCTTGCTCTGTTGATTTACCAACGAAGAACATACAGATGATTGCGGCAGTCGTTGGAAGCAACCAACCCATACCGATTTCGAACAACGGCAGCATGTTCATTGCAGATACATCCATACCTGCAACTTTAGCACCATCGATAAGAGCAAACAGTAGAGACACTAATACCACTGCGCGGTAAGCCGCTTTTGGATTAGGGAAACGGCTGCGCAAGAATGTTAGTGCGACCAATGCGATTGCTACTGGATAAAGTGCAAACAGTACTGGAACAGACAGAGAAATTAACTGAGAAAGGCCAACGTTCGCAACGGTTGCACAAGCTACACCGTTGATGATTACCCACGTCTTGTAAGACAGAGGTGTTAGCGAGCTGAAGTAATCAGAGCATGCTGATACAAGGCCAATCGCCGTCGTTAGACAAGCCAATAGTACGATCACAGAAAGCACGAGTTGACCTGAAGGGCCAAACAAAGATTGGACGTATAGGCTTAAGATAGCGCCACCATTATCTGCACCCGCAGCAACTGTTGCGCTTGTTGCTCCCAGGAAGAACAGAGAGATGTAAACAAATGCTAGACCCGCTGCGGCAATACAACCCGCACTAATTAGGTACTTAGTTGTTGCTGCGCGGTCAGTCACGCCTTTACTGCGAATTGCGTCAACAATCAGCATGCCAAACATCAAAGCAGCAAAAGTATCCATGGTGTTGTAGCCTTCAAGGAAACCTTTGGTCAGTGGCTGAGTGATGTACTCACCGTGAGCCGCAAGGACATCACCTTGTGGGTTAATGAACACAGCAACTGCCAGTACAACCAAACCAACGAATAGTGCAGGCGTAAGTACCTTTCCAATAACGTCAATAAGCTTACCTTGTGACCATGAGAAGAACATCGCTACCACAAAAAATGCAATCGAAAAGAGAGTTAGATGAACTTGAGTCGCATCAATGAAGAACGGCTTCACCGCCATCTCATAAGCAACAAGACCGGTACGTGGTGCAGCAAATGCAGGACCGATGATGATGAAGATCAGCACAGCCATGATAGTTGCTGCTTGCTTAGGAAGATCTTTCGTTAGATGACCCCATGAACCACCCGCCACTGCGACCGCGACGATAGTGATTAACGGCAGACCAACGGCAGTCAGCAGAAAACCAGACATCGCTGGAAGAAAGTGATCACCAGCTAATTGGCCAGCTAGAGGTGGGAAGATGATGTTACCCGCACCTAAGAAAAACGCAAAAAGCATAAAGCCCAATGCCATTATATCTGTTAGTTTTAGACTCTGTTTCACAGATAATCCTTAATTATATTTATGAGTTTATGTTGTGCTTACATGAATGTTACAGCGAGAAGCTGCCAATCAATCTTTAAAATAGTCGCGCATAATGACGAAACACTCGGCTAGCTGCAAGTCACCATAAAAAAACACCATATAAATTTGCATATATAAACAAAAAGTAGTGAATTAAACTAAATATATACAGATTAACATAATTATCAACCAATCATTGTTAGCAACAATAGATAAGCAATTAGAATATTAATTTACACAAATAGTTAACATTAGAGCTAATCACTTAAAATATCTCGATAATCAGAATATTCATGAAAGACAAAACGATAAATACTAAAAGCTTCAATTTTAAGAGGTTCTCTATTTACGGAGGACAGAGCGGCATGCCTGTTAGCACCGATGGAGTACTACTCGGATCATGGATTAACCTTGCCCCTGAATCATTAGTACTCGATATAGGGACAGGAACAGGTCTGTTGGCCTTGATGGCTGCGCAGCGTTTTGAGGATGCTTCAATCTCTGCGATCGATATTGATCAGCACGCCATTGATGCTGCCACAGTCAATATTGAGCAGTCGCCTTGGCAAGATCGTATCTCCCTTCATCACGACAGCGTGTTAACCACGGATTTCTCGCAACAATTTGATGCCATAATTTGTAATCCGCCCTACTTCAACTCTGGTGAACAGGCACAGCAAAGTCAAAGAGCCACCGCTAGACACACCGACAGCTTGGATCACCTTCAACTTGCCCAGTGTTGTTTCGAGATAACAACTGATGCCGCCACCGCCAGTTTTATACTGCCGACGCCCGAAGGAGAAGGCTTCATAAAACTTGCCGAGCAATGTGGTTGGTACCTAGCAAAGCGCCTTGATGTGAAAACAACCGACAAAAAACCGCCAAGCAGAATCCTGTTTGAACTATCTAAAGATCCTGTTAGCGAGCAAGATTTGCAGCGTGAATCGCTTACGATCCATCACGATGGCGGTTATAGCGAGGCATTTATTGCCCTTACTAAAGATTTTTATCTCAAGATGTAGCAAATACCATGTGATCCTAATCACTAATGCTTCTATAATGTCCGACTACTCTTTTTTATCGTCTGCTTTTTGAGGCAGAAACATTTATTGCTTGTGGAGAAACAACAGTGATCAGAACCTTTGCAGAACTCGATCTAAACCAAGAGCTGCTTAAAGCAATTGACGAAATGGGCTACGAACGCCCAACACAGATACAAGCTGAAGCAATCCCACAAGCGTTAGATGGAAGAGACGTTTTGGCTTCTGCGCCAACAGGTACTGGTAAAACAGCATCATTTGTATTGCCAGCACTGCAATACCTACTGGATTTCCCACGTAAGAAATCTGGCCCTGCACGTATGCTTATCCTGACGCCAACGCGTGAGCTAGCAATGCAGATCACCGAACAAGCACGTGAGCTTGCTAAATACACCAGCCTAAATATCTTTACGATCACGGGCGGTGTGATGTACCAAGAGCACGCAGATATCTTAAGCACGACTCAAGATATCGTAGTCGCAACACCTGGTCGTCTGATGGAATACATTGAAGGCGAGCGTTTTGACTGCCGTGCGATTGAATGGCTGGTTCTCGATGAAGCTGACCGTATGCTAGACATGGGCTTTGGTCCTGTTGTTGACCGTCTGTCTGCAGAGTGTCGCTGGCGTAAACAAACTTTACTTTTCTCAGCAACGCTAGAAGGTAAAGGTATTGAAGGTTTCACTGAAGACCTTCTGAAAAATCCAGCAGAGATCGATGCAAAATCGTCATTGCGTGAACGTAAGAAGATCACTCAATGGTATCACCGCGCCGATTCAGCTAAGCACAAGCTTGATATCCTAAAACATATCATCACAGAGCAAGCTGAACGCAGCATCATCTTCTTGAAGACTCGTGACCGCCTAGGTGACCTACGAGCTCAATTAGAAAGTGCACAGATCCCTTGTGTATGGATCCAAGGTGAAATGCCTCAAGATCGTCGTAACAACGCGATTTCTCGTTTCCGCGACGGTTCTATCAACGTACTGCTGGCAACGGACGTCGCAGCTCGTGGTATCGACCTTCCAGATGTGAGCCACGTTATTAACTACGACATGCCACGTACTGCAGATGTTTACCTACACCGTATCGGCCGTACGGCTCGTGCAGGTAAGAAAGGTAACGCGGTTTCTATCATTGAAGCGCACGATCAACTAATGATTGAACGTGTGGCTCGTTACACTGAAGATGCGATCAAAGAACGCTTCATCGAAGGCATGCGTCCAACGCATAAGAAAGCCGCGGTAACGAAGAAAAAGAAACCGAAGAAAGAAGATAAGAAAGCGGTAGCGAAGCAAAAAATTGCTAAGAAAAAGAAAATCGCTAAGAAAAAGAAAATCGCTAAGAAAAAGAAAGCCGTTAAGAACAAGTAATCTAACCGCCTTTCAATGATTCAATAAAAAGCCCCATGCAGTTCTCTGCATGGGGTTTTTCTTTGTCTGGTTTATTATTGTCTGGCTTGTTATCAGGCTAAATGACTAGGCCTCTAATTTTAATTACCGACTCAAACCGAGAGTAACTCATTAACCAAGAGTGACTAATTAACCAAGAGCTACTAGTTTTGCTCTTCACGCTTGAAGACGAGCTCTTTCGCGTTCGACTCTTCTTCAGCGAAGTAGTAACCCGCGGTATCAAATTTGGTCAGCGCTTCAACGGAATCAATTTTGTTCTCAATGATGTAGCGAGCCATCATGCCACGCGCTTTTTTCGCGTAAAAACTGATCACCTTGTATTGGCCATTCTTACAGTCTTTAAAAACTGGCGTGATGATTTGACCATCAAGGCTCTTCGGCTTCACCGCTTTAAAGTATTCGTTCGATGCTAGGTTGATCAACACATTGTCGCCTTGAGCATTCAGCGCTTCATTCAGCTTATCTGTGATGATGTTACCCCAGAACTGGTACAAGTTAGTACCACGAGCATTGGCCAAACGTGTACCCATCTCTAGGCGGTATGGCTGCATCAGATCTAACGGCTTAAGCAAGCCATATAACCCAGAAAGCATGCGCAGGTGATTCTGTGCGTAGTCAAAATCATCGTCCGACAGTGTTTCAGCATCTAAGCCAGTGTACACATCGCCCTTAAAGGCTAGGATTGCTTGACGTGCATTGTCTTGGGTAAAGGTTTCGCTCCATTGCTCAAAGCGCGCTACGTTCAGCCCAGCAATCTTATCGCTTACCTTCATCAGTGCTGATACATCAGCAGGTGTCAGCTTACGACACACTTCAATAAGCTCTGCAGAGTGCTCAACAAACTCTGGCTGGCTGAAGCGCTCAGTCGCTAATGGTGATTCGTAATCTAATGTCTTGGCTGGAGAAACGACAACTAACATAACTTTACCCTAATCGGTTATCTAACTGGATGCAGCTAGAGTATAGAAAAAACATCAACTTGTCTTTATGACTCTTCCTATTACTTTGATAGACAGATCTAGCTGTAAGTCGCTTACAAAGAAGAATCTCTTACAAAGAAAAATCGATAATAAAGAAAATATCGCAGGCAAAGAAAAAGGCTAAGGTCGAAACCTTAGCCTTTCTAATGATTTTAGGATGAGTGATGAATCACTCCAACAAGATTACTTCTTCTTGTTGTTAACCCAAATACCATCTTCCAATTGAGCCTTAAGCTCTGGGAAATCATCCGCATCGAACGTGGGTACTTTACCCGCGTCTAATTGACGGTTGTAGTCTTTCGCTAGCTTAATCACGATACCCGACAGCAAGATGATCGCTACCAAGTTCACAATCGCCATTAGGCCCATCGATACGTCAGCTAATGCCCATACCGTTGGCAGTGTCGCGAGAGAACCGAACATAACCATACCCAGTACAACGATACGGAACAGCACTAGGCCCTTCTTGTTGTTGTGCTCTAAGAAGATAAGGTTTGTTTCTGCGTACGAGTAGTTTGCAATGATTGAAGTGAAAGCGAAGAAGAAAATCGCTACCGCTACAAAGATACCACCCCATTCGCCGACTTGTGCTGTTAGTGCACGTTGCGTGAGTTCGATACCCGTTACTTCACCGTGTGGTACATATTCACCAGACATCAAGATGATTGCTACTGTTGCAGAACAGATAACAATTGTGTCCATGAACACACCTAGCATTTGCACATAACCTTGTGATGCTGGGTGTGGTGGGTAAGGCGTAGCAGAAGCTGCTGCGTTTGGCGCAGAACCCATACCCGCTTCGTTCGAGAACAAACCACGTTTGATGCCGTTAATCATCGCTTGTGCGATTGCGTAACCTAGGCCACCCGCTGCTGCTTCTTGCAGACCGAATGCACTCTTGAAGATAAGAGCCAGAACTTCAGGCACTTTCTCAATGTTCATTAGCATTACGTAGATAGCGATAGCTAAGTAAGCCAGTGCCATAATTGGAACAATGATTTCTGCAGTGCGAGCAATCTTACGGATACCACCGAAGATAACGAATGCAGAGATAATTACGATACCAACACCAACGTAGCTGCGCTCAAAGTCGAATGCCGTGTTCATTGCGCTTGCAATCGCGTTCGCTTGAACCGCGTTGAATACAAGACCGAATGCAATGATTAGGAAGATAGAGAATAGAACCCCCATCCAACGCATACCTAGGCCTTTCTCCATGTAGTATGCAGGGCCGCCGCGGTAGTTACCGTCGTTATCACGCGTTTTGTATAGCTGTGCCAGTGTGCTTTCTGCAAACGATGTTGCCATACCTAGCATGGCAATTAGCCACATCCAGAAGATAGCGCCAGGGCCACCAGCGGTTAGTGCTACAGCAACACCAGCCATGTTACCCGTACCGACACGTGCTGCTAGACTAGTACAAAGTGCTTGGAAAGAGGAGATACCTGCACTGTCTGCTTTACGGCTGTTTCTAAGAACAGAAAACATGTGGCCGAAATGGCGGAATTGAATGAAACCTAGTCGTACAGTGAAGTAGATACCCACACCAACGAGTAAGTAAACTAAGATAGATCCCCAAAGGAGATCGTTCATCAAATTGATTAAGTCTGTCACGTGAACCTCGTAATTGAGTTTAAGCACCGATCTTGCTTCCTAGCCTTCCTCTAGATCACCTATGCCAGTGTCAATAGTTGTGTCGGCATTAGATTTATATTTATTTGTTGCGATCTAGATTGTAAATGTCGCTTCATGCATCCATTTTACGTATCGGTGTATTTTTTGACGGGCGGATAATGCAGCGAGACGGTCTAAAAATCAATATGAAAGTAAACACATATCAAAATGACATTTCACTAATAATACACCTTTTGTTAACACAGCTTTCAACAAGAGCGCCTAATAAAAGTCACATTGTCGGGACATAATATCAACAATAACTAAGGCACCATAAAAACAAAAACATCACCCCGTAAAAATGACATCAGCCTAGGTTTTACAAGGTATAGTGAAGATCTGTGTTTTTTTCTAGGGTAATGAGATCCCTATACTACACGGCACAATGCGCACTTAAATGCACTGTAGTCAAAATGCTATTCCATTTGCACAATGAATTAACATTCAATCCCCCCTAATTTAATCGTTTACTTAAGTTTGTTTGCTTGTTTTTTGTACACAAAAATCCCCGAAATGTGTGAGCATGCATAATAAAACAAAACAAAATCTTCATACACTTGAAACAAATGAGAAACAAATCAAGGTTATTGTGAACCTAAATATGCTATTTAATGGTTCGTAAGAACGAATCCCACGGAAGGAGATATGCTTATGGATAGCTTTCAATTCGATGAATTATCAGAACTAGAAATGCCTCGTACCACTCAAAAAACACGCTCTAAACCACTCAAACGTAAATGGCGTGAAATTGAGGCAATCAATGATCGTAGACAGCTTGAGAAAGAGCTTAGAGAGATGAACCTAGGTCTCGATTTTAGCGTTGACGATATAAAGCTTTAATCAGCACGATAAGAAATCAGATAGCAAAAAGCACCTGTAATAGGTGCCTTTTTTATTTTATGAGGTATTTAATCCGCTCAAAGCATCATTTGGGAACTAGCCCTCTAAAATAGAGAGCATCTAAAATAGTCACGCTTCAACATGACAACTGGCTAAACGCACTCTTGTTCATTCTGTCGAATGCGAGCCGCGAGTTGGCGGTACTCATCAGCAATTGTCTCTCCAAAGACAGGGTCGTCTTCAGGTTGAAGCCATTGAGACTCCACCTCTTGCCAATCTTTAACAGTGAACGACTCAACAATCATTGGTAACACATGCTTCTCTTCATATTCCATGTGTTTTCGTTGAGCTTTAACAAAAGCTTCAAGCTGCTCAATAAATACTTGTTGAGGAACCACCGCATCTTGAAGGATCATATCGACCACACCTAAAAAGTCCGCCGTTTTCTCAGAAAGCAATTGATGCTCCAGTTCCAAGTCTTCAATCACTTGATCACTGCCATATTGCTTAAGGTAGTAACGATAAATAACATCTTCTTTCGGGTGATGCACCTTGTCTGAATGGTCCATGAGATAATGAACCACCTCTGCGATCAGGCTATAGTTTATTTCTCGCTCCTGTTTCAGAAACTCTAACTTACTGTTGAGTATCGCGAGCAAACGAGCCATATAGCCATGCTCTCGTCTTATCCTTTCAATCATCATAGTATTGCACTCCATTACACCTACTGTTTATAAGTGTATACGAAGATGCTGATTTATGATTTGACCCTGCTCAGAAAACCACCAACCTATACTTATGTTGGTAAACGCCAGTCGATAGATTGTTGATCCATAGAAGAAAGTAGCTTGTTGGTTGTTGAGAAGTGCTGACAACCGAAGAAACCACGGCGTGCTGATAATGGTGATGGATGAGGTGCAACCAACACATGGTGCTTGTCTGCATCAATCGCTTGGCCTTTCTTCTGGGCGTGTGCGCCCCACAACAAGAAGATGATCGGTTCAGAGCGCTGATTGAGCTCTGCAATAATGGCATCGGTAAAGGTTTCCCAACCACACTTAGCATGTGAGTGGGCTTTTGCCTCTTCTACTGTCAGTACCGTATTCAACATTAACACCCCTTGAGATGCCCAAGAATCGAGGTAGCCATGACTCGGGATCTCAAAGCCCTCTATATCTTGTGCAAGCTCTTTGTACATATTACGTAGAGAAGGAGGGATTTTTACACCTGGCAGTACAGAAAAAGCTAAGCCATGAGCTTGGTTAGCGCCGTGATAAGGATCTTGCCCTAGGATAACCACGCGTACGGACTCGAAAGGCGTCATATCAAAGGCACTGAACACCTGCTCTTGAGGAGGGTAGACGGTTTTCCCACTATTGCGTTGCTGTTCAACAAACGCGAGGACACTCTGAAAGTACTCTTTGTCACGTTCATCATTAATAATGGATTCCCAAGTCTTTGGTGCGCTCATCGTTTTACTTCCCAATCATCAAAGTTTCTAGGGGCTTTCGCCAGACAAAAAATAGCTGTATCGGCTAACTATCCTAAATAAGGCTTTAGGGCGTGTTGACCTTTCGTGGTTAAATTTTGTTCGAGATAAAAGCGTTTTAATCGCGGCGAGGGAGAAGTAGCATAGTCATTCTAAGCAAATCTCCCTCAACAAAGAGTAAAACGCTTTTAGCCGAACCCTTCGGGCAGCGTTTGCTGGTCATTTCTACTGCGTTAGCGGCTTCTCATGTAGGCTAGCTACACGTCAAAGCCTCTGCCTTGTATAAATACCCAGCAACTCGCTGCAAAAATCAGCTCGAAAGATCAACACGCCCTATTTATACCTCATACAGCTATCAATAAACATGATGTGTAGGGTTCACTTGTTGATGAATCATAATAATCAGTTCAAGTTGTGTTTATCTCGATTAACCACTTTTCTGCTGTGTACGGTGGTGACCGTGGTTATGCACATGACGGTTTGGGGTTGGTAAACGGCGAGCAGCAGAAACAGTTGAAGTTTGGGCTTGTGAATACATAAAGGCACCTCCTCTAAGACATCGTGAACTACATATTCACTTTAATACTATGAAAGAAAGGTGCCAATTATTAGAAATAGACGGAAATAAATTTCCCCCTCTATTATTACGCTTCTTCGCTCACTGCCGTTGCTGAGCGATGGAACATTCTAAGTTGTTGAATTTCCTCTTTCCAGATCGTCGAATCAATGGTTTCCAAGATAAGAGGAATACCATTAAAGCGAGAATCCGAGGCAATATACTCAAAACAATCCCAGCCAATCTCGCCTTTTCCTAAAGAATGATGTCGATCGACTCGACTCGCGAACTCAGCTTTTGAATCATTGATGTGCATTGCTCTTAGATAGTGCATGCCGACAATGCGGTCGAACTCAGCAAAAGTATGCTCACATGCTTCTTTTGTTCGTAGGTCATAACCGGCTGTAAAAGTATGGCAAGTATCTAAACACACGCCGACGCGTGACTTATCTTCTACTTGGTCGATGATCTCTGCTAGGTGCTCAAATCTCCAACCCAGATTAGTCCCCTGCCCTGAGGTATTCTCAATCACGGCAATTACATCAGGCACCGCTTGGTGAGCCAAGTTGATAGACTCAGCGATCTTGGCCAAACATTCGCTTTCTGAGATTTTCTTCAAATGACTCCCAGGATGAAAATTCAAAAGCGTGAGTCCTAGTTGGTTACAACGCTCCATTTCATCAATAAAAGCCGCACGTGATTTCTCTAGCTTCTCTTCTTCTGGTGCTCCTAGGTTAATAAGGTAGGAGTCATGAGGAAGAATATTCTCAGCACTAAAGCCCAACATCTTACAGTTGGCTTTAAACGCACTAATGGTTTTCGCTTCTAGCGGCTTTGCTGCCCACTGTCTTTGGTTTTTGGTGAACAGTGCAAAAGCATTGGCGCCAATCTCTCTTGCGCGCATTGGCGCCTGATCAACACCGCCCGCAGCAGACACATGCGCACCAATAAACTTAATATTAGTTTCAGGTTTTGAAGATGAATTATTGTTTGTCATTAAATCACTTTACACTTTCAGGATGCTTAATAATTAAAGGGTCGTATCACTTACAGGTCAATAAAAACACAACAAATGTAGTAAATTTACAACAAATGCCACTGTTAAATATTTTTTATACTTTAAAATATTTTGTAATTACTTTGTTTTCAAAGGTTTTATTGATTTAACTCAAAGTAATCACCTTGAAAAAAATGAGGTTTTTGGTTGTTTTTTGACTTAAATCAATATTAAACTACCACAAACTAGGTATATATTACTCAGCTCAATAAAATTCGAAAGTTAACACCATAATCAAACCACATAAAGTGGACTAGGAGATAGTTATGATCCAAGGTATTCAAATTACTAAAGCAGCAAACGATGACCTACTAAACTCAATCTGGCTACTAGATAGCGAGAAGAATGAAGCTCGTTGTGTTGTTGCTACTTCAGGTTTCGAAGCTGACCAAGTTATCTCAGCTGCAGACCTAGGCGAGTACGAAAGCCGTGAAGTTGCTATCGAAGCAGCACCACGCATCGAAGGTGGTCAACACCTAAACGTTAACGTTCTTAAGCGTGAAACGCTAGAAGATGCTGTTGCTCACCCAGAGAACTACCCACAGCTAACTATCCGTGTATCGGGTTACGCTGTACGTTTCAACTCTCTAACTACTGAACAGCAACGTGACGTTATCGCACGTACGTTCACTGAGTCTCTATAATTTTTAGAGCTTGAATTAGAATACAAAAACGGCGCTCATTGAGCGCCGTTTTTATTTGTTCAACAATACCGATATAGGTTACGGTTGAACTCGACGAAGCACTGCTTTTAGCGCTTCAAAATCGTTATCTAGATCTTCAGACAACAACTCCATCACCGCGTGTTTTGCTAGCGGACCAGGAAGTTCAATGTCAGTACCTAAGATGTCATCAACCACTTCTTTGAATTTCGCAGGGTGTGCCGTACATAAGAAAAGGCCTGTCTCGCTCTCTTGCAGTTGCTCTTCCAATAGACGGTAAGCAATCGCACCATGAGGTTCACACAGGTAACCTTGAGCTTTTAGATCACGTACTGATTCAGCACTCTGCTCATCAGATACTTTACCTTTACCCAAAGTATCCAGTCCCCAACCTTTCAGTTGGCAAAGCTCTTCGATACGTGGCCAGTTGTTTGGTTGGCTCACGTCCATCGCGTTCGATGTTGTCGCAACCGTTGGTTTTGGATCCCATTGACCTGTTTCTAGGTAACGGGGAACCGTGTCGTTTTCGTTGGTTGCTGCAATGAAGCGTTTAACCGGTAAGCCTAGCGCTTTCGCTAATAGACCCGCAGTTAGGTTACCAAAGTTACCACTTGGTACAGAGATAACCAGATTTTCACGTTGCTCTTTGGTTAGCTGAGAAGCCGCCTCAAAGTAATAACAGATCTGAGCCATCAAACGGCTGATGTTGATTGAGTTTGCTGAGTTTAAGCCAATTTCTTTACGCAATTCAGCGTCGTCAAACGCGTCTTTTACTAATGCCTGACACGCATCAAAATCGCCATCAATCGCGACAGTATGGATGTTCTTACCTAACGTACAGAATAGCTTTTCTTGCAGTGGGCTGATCTTGCCTTTCGGGTACAGGATAACAACATTGATGTTTTCCATACCGTAGAATGCGTGTGCAACCGCAGCGCCAGTATCACCCGATGTAGCCGTTAAGATTGTGATTTGACCGCCATCAGAAACCGCAGCCAAAGATTGAGCCATAAAACGGCCACCGAAATCTTTAAATGCTAACGTTGGACCGTGAAACAGTTCAAGTGCGTAAACACCGTCTTTCACTTGGTTGATCGGTGCTGGGAATTGGAATGCCGCATCCACTAGTTGATCAATCTGTTCTTTTGGTAACTCATCACCAATTAGAGCAGAAAGAATCTTTGAACTACGAGGGACAAAGTCCTCTGCAAGTAGTGCATCGATGTCATCGAACTTAGGCAGCTCTGATGGGAAAAATAGACCTTGATTACGACCTAGACCTTGACGAACGGCTTGGCCAAAAGAGACTTGCTCATCGTTTTCTTTGATGTTGTACAGCTTCATAACTCACTTCCTGTAACGATCGAACCTTGTTTATCTAAGCGACAAACGTGGACGAATCCTTCTTCATTTTGTACGTAGTTTTGTTCTAACCAGCGTGCAACACGCTCGGCGACATCTTGTTCTTTGCAAATGCTAAATAGCGTAGGGCCACTACCAGAAATTCCAGTAGCTAATGCTCCTGCTGACGTTGCATATTTACGTGCATCAGCAAACCCTGGAAGCAGTTTCTCACGATATGGTTCAGCAATCACGTCTTTGATCATCTTAGCGGCTAGCTCCGGCTGACCAGAGTGACAAGCATGAATAAAGCCCGCTAAATGACGACCATGGGCAATCACATCTTGACGGCGATACTGAGAAGGCAAGATCTCTCGCGCTTCAGCCGTTGAAACCTTGATGCCCGGGTACGCCATTACCCAATACCAGTCATCAAAACATGGAACCTCTTGGCTAATAATGCCAAGCTCTTCCAACATTAATTGCACACCACCAAGGTAACATGGCGCTACGTTATCGTAATGTATGCCACCTGAAATCTTACCTTCCATTTCACCCATAAGAGCAAGCAGTTCAGTTTCATTCAACGGTTGACCATGAAAACGGTTCAAAGCATCTAGTGCTGCGACAATTGAACATGCACTCGACCCTAAACCAGAACCGATAGGCATGTTCTTCTCTAGTGTCATCTCTAAAGACTTAACTGAGATACCTTTCTTATCTAACTCGCGAGAGAACACAACCCAGCAGTCATAGACAATATTTTCTTTGGTTTCAGTTGGCAGCTTAGAAACAAAGCTGCCTGCTGTTTTTAGCGAGAATGGTTCATCACCGGCTTTAACCATTACTCGGTCACCAAGCAATGTGCCATCCACTGGAGACACAGCGGCCCCCAGCACATCAAACCCTACACTGACATTGCCGATTGATGCAGGAGCATAAACAACAACATCCATATCACTTGAACTCATTCCTAAACTCCTAATTTCCAACCAAGAGTACGCATCACATCAGAGAATACGCCTGCTGCTGTAACTTCAGTACCTGCACCGTAGCCACGCAGAACGAGTGGGATTGGCTGGTAGTAACGGCTGTAGAATGCCAGAGCGTTCTCGCCATCTTTAATCTTAAACATTGGGTCATCGCCATCAACAGCTGCGATACGAACCTTACATTTACCTTCAGCGATCTCACCCACATAACGAAGTACTTTGCCTTCTTCTGCTGCGATAGCTGACTGCTCTTTGAAGTATGCATCCGCTTCTGGCAAGCGAGCCATGAACTCGTCAACTGTACCTGAGTCATCAAAACCCGGTGGCAATGCTTGGTCAACTTCAACATCTTCAAGCTCAAGTGCCATACCCGCTTCACGAGCAAGAATAAGCAGCTTACGCGCAACGTCCATACCAGACAGATCATCACGAGGATCCGGCTCAGTGAAGCCGTTATCTTTAGCAATGTTGGTTGCTTGGCTGAGTGTCATACCCTCATCCAGCTTACCGAAGATGTAAGACAGTGAACCAGAAAGAATACCGTTGAACTTCTCAAGCTCATCACCTGCAGAGATTAGGTTCTGTAAGTTTTCGATTACGGGTAGACCTGCGCCTACTGTTGTCTCGTACATCAACTTACGACGAGAGTTACGCGCCACTTCACGAAGCTGATGGTAGTAAGCCATGCTTGCTGTGTTGGCTTTTTTGTTTGGTGTTACAACGTGGAAACCAGCCGCTAGGAAATCTGCGTATTGTCCTGCAATACCTTCGCTAGACGTACAATCAACCAACACAGGGTTGATGATGTGATTACGTTGAACAAGTGCCGCTAAACGCGCTAGGCTAAACTCTTCTGTCGCACTCGACATACGATCACGCCACTGTTCTAGCGGTAGACCATCGCTGTCTAGCAGCAAGCCTTTGCTGTTTGCTAAACCACATACGCGAATCACGATGCCTTTTTCAGCCAGTTTGCCTTGTTGACGTTGGATCTGGTCAACAAGCTCACCACCAACACCGCCAACACCGACAACGAAGACGTCAAGGAAGTGCTTAGAGTTAAATAGGTTTTCATGACACGCTTTGATTGCTTCTGAGATTTTATCTTCCGGGATAACCGCAGAGATAGCGCGCTCTGAAGAGCCTTGAGCAATAGCAACGATGTTAACGTTCACTTCAGCTAAAGAAGAGAAGAACTGAGAAGCAACGCCACGTGATGTACGCATACCGTCACCCACCAGCGTCACAATCGCAACATCATCCATGAACTCAACTGGCTCTAATAGGCCATCTTTAAGTTCGAGTTCAAACGCATCTGATAACACTTGCTTCGCTTTCACTTTGTCAGCCGATTCAATACAGAAGCTGATGCTGTACTCAGAAGAAGATTGAGTAATAAGGACAATAGAAACGCCTGCAGAAGACATCGCGCCGAATACACGACTTGCCATGCCTACCATGCCCTTCATTCCTGGACCTGATACGTTAACCATCGTTAGGTCACTTAGCGTAGTGATACCTTTGATCGCTAGGTTATCTTCGCCAGTGTCTTGGCCAATCAAAGTGCCTGCGCCCTGTGGGTTGAAGCTGTTTTTGATCAGACATGGAATATGGAATTGTGCGATAGGTGCGATTGTTTTCGGGTGTAGAACTGAAGCGCCGAAGTAAGAAAGCTCCATCGCTTCTTGGTAGCTGAGTGATTTAAGAAGACGGGCATCATCCACTAAGCGTGGGTCACAGTTGTAAACGCCATCGACGTCAGTCCAAATCTCACAGCAATCAGCACGTAGACATGCCGCTAGAACTGCAGCTGAGTAGTCAGAGCCGTTACGGCCAAGCGTTACTAGCTCGCCTTTTTCATTACCAGCAGTAAAGCCCGGCATGATATTTACGTGACCTTTAGGAAGCGGTGATTGGCGGAAGTTCTGAGTTGAAACATCCACATCCACCATAGCTTCAAGATGATCACCTTGAGCATAGAGGTATTCCACAGGGTCAATCAGGCTTGCTGGTTGGCCTTTCGCTTCCAGTACCGCTTTCATTAACTGGATTGAAACTCGCTCACCTTTACTAATGATACGAGCATTTACGTGATTCGGGCACATGCCCAGTAGGTTAATACCATTCACGAACTGCTTAAGTTGAGCAAGAGAGGTATCGACTTGCTCTTGAAACGCAGAGCCATCTACTGACGGCAATACCGCTTGAATCTCTGCAAACAGTGCAGAAAATGATGATTCGATCTCTGAAATCTGTGTGTCAGCTTCACCGTTTTTCAGTGCAGCTTCAATAACAGCGACCAACTTATTGGTTGTTTTTCCTGGAGCCGATAGTACAACGGCTAGCTCTTCTTGCTGGGCATTATTAGCGATGATATCAGCCGCTCGTAAAAAACGATCTGCATCAGCTAATGATGAACCTCCAAACTTTAAAACGCGCATCCCTTTCTCCATAAGTCATAAAAATGGTACAAAAAAAGGCCTGTATCTTGTTGGATACAGGCCTTTTTTTTAAAATCCGTTACTTAGCAGCCTGCCCCAACAATGTGAATGTCGGTAATAATAATGGTGGTGGTCATTACTAGGTGGCTTACATGCTGCATATCAAATTCTCTGCTTGTGCTTTACTCTACGTGTATCAATTTTTACTACTATGCGTCAATGAAAAGTTGCGTTTTTTTTACATTCACACCGTTTTTCAGAGCAAACCTTCATTTAAGAGATAAAACACCCTGCATCAACCTGCCATTCAGAGACTGGATTAACTCATCAAACAAACAGAAGTAATCAGTTGCATATATAGTCATAACAAAATGCTCTATCGATAGTACAGCGAACATACAAGTCCTGTGCTTTAATTGAACAATAACGTTCGAAAAACAATAATAATGACATCAGGAGTGGGAAATGAAGAGATTACTTATTCTTTTAGTCTTTGCTATGCCTGTTGTTTGTTCAGCTAACAGTTTACCGCTACTGAGCAGTTTGCCTTTGCTCCCAAGTCAAATCGATAGCTCTGACCATAAGTTTTTTATCTCCACGCAAAGTACATCGAGTGAAAGCTTTGATACTTGGACAGTAGACAGTGGTTATTCTTATAGCTTGTTTTCTGATGTGGATCTTTATGTCGGTACACGAATCAACACTGCTGCACTGAAATATGAGAGTGGATTCTTGAGTGGTGTTAGTTATCAGTTTTCCGAAAGAGTCTCTTTCAACAGCTCTCTACACACCTATAACAATGAAACAGAAGACAGTGAGAAATCGGTAGCCGCAGAGCTTTCCAGCCGCGTGCAGCTAACCGATAATCTAGATATGCATGCCACCCTTGATTATGAAGAGTGGCAACAAGGTGTTGAGGTAGGATTAGGGTTTCGCTTCTAATCTATCCCACTTCTTTATCGATGAGCCCGTTAAGATTCAATCAACAATTCCGTTGAAATTAACACACCATTCCAATCGGCATAAATGTAATCACCGGGCTGAATCAGTTGATTGTGTATAGAGAGCGTCACATTCACTTGCCCAACACCGTGCTTCTCGGTTTTAAATGGAGAGGCTCCGAGAGCTTGAATACCAAGATCCATCTGCGCCATCATCGCAACATCACGCACCGCACCATTCACAATGACGCCTTCCCAACCATTTTCTATGGCTAGAATCGCCAATTGGTCGCCAAGTAACGCTTTTTGACACGAGCCATTGCCGTCTACAACGAGTACTTTGCCGCAGCCATCGGTCTCTAAAACCTCACGAACCTTGGAATTATCGTGATAACAACGAACTGTTACAATTTTTCCCCAGAACGCACCACGCTGGCCGAAGTTCTGTAATGGCATATTCAGTAGCGTGACTTTGCTTTCAAACTCATCACATAAGTCAGGTGTTATATCGTGCATATATCCTCCGTGAGTAAGGCAAACCTATTAAGTCAGGCGAGCCTCTATGCTTTTATATATTATTAAAATTAATCCTTTGTTTTCATTGTTCTATGCCCAATTTAATACGAAATAAAAGTTGATTGAGCATATTTATCTACTAGACTCTAAGGATAGCTTTCAGCTTCCTTGGTTCATAGTCCGGTCTTTAGCAAGCAAGATGTTCGAAACATCTCGAATAATCATTCTTATTTTGGTGCTAAATAGTCACCATAACATTGGTTAAGTTGTAGCCATACTATTAAAGTTTGTTGCGATACGGCAATTGATGTAAATCAACAAAGTGAATGGAATTAACATTCTCGCGTTGTTAGCATGCTGTTAACATTATAGAATCCTCTTAAATCACTAAAAGAATGATTGAAAGGCGTACTGGATCTACGTTATTGGGCAATACTTCAAGGAAGGCAGATAGCTGGAAGTAAGTGTTTTTTTGAAAACTTTAAGTTATCATCAAAAATACATTACCTGTATGTTATGTTTTGCCTAGAATTTATTCTATTAGCACAGTTTCGTCACAAATTTAGGTACCGCCAAATGCAAACCCCGCAGATTCTTATCGTTGAAGATGAGCAAGTAACTCGTAACACTCTAAAGAGTATTTTTGAAGCAGAGGGATATGCTGTTTTTGAGGCTAGCGACGGTGAAGAGATGCACCAAGTGCTATCTGATAACCAAGTTAACCTTGTAATTATGGACATCAACCTTCCAGGTAAGAATGGCCTACTACTTGCGCGTGAACTACGTGAGCAAGCAAATGTAGCGCTTATGTTCTTAACTGGTCGTGATAATGAAGTTGATAAGATCCTTGGCCTAGAAATCGGCGCTGATGACTACATCACTAAGCCTTTCAACCCTCGTGAGCTGACTATCCGTGCACGTAACCTTCTTAACCGTTCAATGAGCACAAGCTCTGTTCAAGAAGAAAAGCGTAGCGTTGAGAAGTACGAGTTCAATGGTTGGGTACTAGATATCAACAGTCGTTCTCTGGTTAGCCCAGATGGCGAAGGCTACAAGCTACCTCGTTCAGAGTTCCGTGCTCTACTTCACTTCTGTGAGAACCCAGGTAAGATCCAAACACGTGCAGACCTTCTTAAGAAGATGACTGGCCGTGAGCTTAAGCCACACGATCGTACTGTAGACGTAACAATCCGTCGTATTCGTAAGCACTTTGAATCTGTTTCTGGTACACCAGAAATCATCGCGACGATTCACGGTGAAGGCTACCGCTTTTGTGGTGACCTAGAAGACTAATTCGATTCGCGCTTCTGCCCGTTTAGTTCTTGCCGTCGATTAGCACTTCTAACCGATAGCACTCTAACCAGTTAGTACTTATAAACAGTTAGTACTTCTAGCAATCGAAGCGTGAACAATCGTTATTAAAAAGGGAGAATGCCAACGCATTCTCCCTTTTTTATTGTTCATTGTTCGCTAAGGTTTTAGTAAACCGTATCTACCTTCACGTCTTTCTCGACTAACCACTTCACGGTTTCGCCATCTTTGAGTTCAATCGCAACATCAACAGGCTTATCACTGTCGATCTCTAACTGCCATACAAAAGCGACTTCCCACTGCGTTTCACTATGTGTTCTTAAATCTAGATCGTCAGCAGTTACCAACAAGGTATCTGCACCCTGTTTAACCGTCACACTCTCAACCGCAAGTGTTGCTGGTAATTGTGAGTCAGACTCTAGGTAGATAGCACCATGCAAAGTCTTATCTTGAGCCTCCCCAATCGTAGGCATTTTGTTGTGCCACAGGTTGCTTTTCATTGTGACTGTCGCTGCAGATACTTCGACTTGATTATCTTGCTGCCATTCTACTTGTGGCGCAGAACAACCCGCTAATGCTACTACACATGCGGCAAATGCTAATTTTTTCATCATTCTTCTACCTTTGATTTAACCAACTCTTTAAGACTTCAATATCATTTTGGTATTCGTTATTTATTTCATCAACCCAATCTGAAATGTTCTCCCACCACGCAGGCATATCTGGAGATTGAGCTTTCTGAGCAACTTGCTGTATGCGTTTCAGGCCAATGGAACCTGCTGCACCTTTAATCTTGTGTGCCTCAGAAACGATACTGTCTTGATCTTTCGCAACCATATTGGAGTTCAATATTTCCATATATTCCGGCATCATATCTTCAAACATCACGATACTATCCAAAACAGGTTTCGACCCGACAATGTCAACATAAGACTCTAGCATATCAATATCAAGCAAAGTGGTATCAATCGTTGAAAGAGCCGGCTTACTCGCAGTTACTTTCTCAACACCTGCTACTTTTTCAACATCCTTTACTGTATCAATGCCCTCGGCTTTCTCAATAACCTCAGGGGCATCCTCAATCAACTCGCTGATGACATCCTGGATTGCACGAACCGACAGTGGTTTACTGATCGCTTCATCCATGCCTTTCTGGAAATACTCTTGCTTATTGTTTAATACATTCGCGGTTAATGCCACCAAAGGCGGCAATTGGCTATATTTCTCGCGGTAGTATTGGGCAATGTCGAAACCAGTCATATCTGGTAACTGGATATCCAGTAATACCAAGTCATAATCTTTCGGGTTGAAAACGATTTGTGCCTCTTTACCCGTCATTACGACTGTCACTTCATGCCCTAGGCTTTCAAGTAAAGAACGAGCTACTGTGATATTGAGCTCAATGTCTTCGACCATGAAAATCTTAAGGTTGGACTGCTTTCTTGGCGTTTTGATCAAAGCCTGAGTATCGTGATTAACTGGAACTCGAATCGAAATCGTAAAGGTACTACCAAACCCCTCTTCACTGGTGACTTCAATGTGACCATCCATCATATTGATCAGCTGTTGAGATACAGCAAGACCAATTCCGGTACCGACAGCGTGTAAATTGTCTGTTCCCGACTTTACCTGATAGTACATCGCGAAGATCTTCTCGATTTCGCTTTCAGGGATACCAATCCCGGTATCTTCTACTTCCATCGTGATGTTGGCAAAGTCGCCATCAATTTCAGCGCTGACCGTCATCACGACACCACCATCTTTGGTGAACTTCATCGCGTTGCTTACAAGGTTCCACAATACCTGTCTAAGACGAGTACCATCCACCTCAACTGCAGATGGGAGATCGGACAATCTTTCTAGATCAAACCTCAACCCTTTCTGCTCTGCCATTAACGCAGAAATGCTTTCGATCTCAACAACGAAATCTTCAAAATTGATAGGGGTTGGGAATAGCTCAAGCTTACGGCGGTCGAACTTATCCATGTCGATAATATCGTTAAAGATATTACCCAGTGTCACCGCACTCACCTTGATGGTTTGCATCTGCTTACGCTGCTCGGTCGTCAGCTGGCTATCCAATAACATGCGGCTCAAGCCGATGATGCCATTGAGCGGTGTTCTTAGCTCGTGGCTAATGGTTGAGATAAAGGTGGTCTTATCGCGACTGGCTTTCTCTAGTGATTCTTGGTGCTCTTTACGCTCGGTAATATCACGACCAAAACCAACCAAGCCAAGGTGGCGACCATCTTTACTGTAGAAAGGCACCTTACGCAGCTCGAAGTAACTCTTACGTCCATCGGGGTATTCAAGCCATTGGTCATAGGTCAAAGCTTGGTTGTCAGCAAAGACTTTCTTATCGGTTTCAACAACTTGCTGGGCTACCTCTTTGCTGTAGACATCCCAAGGCGTCAAACCAACTAGCTCTTTTTCTGTTTTGCCCGTGAGTTCTTCAACCGCTCGGTTGCAACCTGAAAACACACCATCTTCATTGCGATAATAAATGAGGTCAGGCGAGGCATCGATAAACGAACGCAACAGCGCCGTACGTTCTGCTAATTCAAGCTGAGTTCGCTCACGCTGAAACACTTCGTTCTCAAGATCATGCATTGCTTCTGCACGCGCTTCTTCGGCTTTTTCACGATCTTCAATTTCTTGGTTGAGCTTTTCGATATTGAGTTGCAGTTTATTGTTGAGTTCTTGATCTCGCTCTCGCATGTCACCCAGCTTAGAGACCAATTTAGCCAACCTTTGGCGAGACTCTTCCAGTTGATCGACCACGACTGAGAGAAAATAGACCGCCCAAGGTGTGATCACTAAACCGAAGAAAACCGAACGGACAATGTCGATATCATCAACATTACCTTTGAGTGCGAGGGTGATACCGACTTGTACAACAACAGCAAGGGCAACAAGCGCTAGGGCGAGTAAGATAGAAAAGCGGACAATCCCCAATTTTACGAGCAGATCCACGTAATACTGGGCAAGATTTTTCATGGGTTTCATTTAGCGCTCCACGCGATAAGACTAGCAACATTCTACCTTGTTTGAAGAAAGTAGGTAAGCTAGCTACATCACACGCAGCAAGAGATTAGCGGTAATATCGAAGGTTAATCAACCAATATTAATACTAACCAAGCAATATCAATACTAGCCAAGCCACATAAATATTAGCCAAGTAATATAAATGCTAAACAAGAAAAAGACGGAGTCACTAAGTTACCCATTCTATAAAGTTAGTGAATAGAGTATGGATGCACTATCGAACGATTTCGACCATCAGATTTCGCTTGATACAACGCACTGTCAGCCAAGGCAACAGCAGACTCCATTTCGTCATCAGGTGTTGGTATATAAGAGACAATACCAATACTCACCGTGATGGAGTCTGACACTGTCGACTTCTCATGAGCTAATCCTAGTTTTTGCACTTCATCATGAATTCGACGAGCGACCATAAGCGCACCTTCTGTGGTTGTGTTTGGGAGAATAAAGCCAAACTCTTCACCACCGTATCGAGCCACGCAATCCGAAGAGCGATTCAACACCTGCTTAAAGGCTTGTGAAACCTGAATCAAAGCATCGTCACCTTGTTGGTGTCCATAGAAATCGTTATAGCCTTTAAAGAAGTCGATGTCACACAGCATAATCGTCAACGGCAATTTCTCACGCACATGATGATGCCACAATGTAGACAGCTGCTCATCGAAGCGACGTCGATTGGATACCTGAGTTAAACTATCCATAAAACTGAGGCGCTCAAGCTCTAAATTGGCTTCTTCAAGTTTCTGCTCGGCGAGGTAACGTTCTGTGATATCACGTGCCATGATCAGTACACCATTGGTACTCGATGCAGGGTCTCTAAAAGGCGACTTCACTACATCATACCAAGTAAACTCTCCATCACTTGAAACCAGTTTGTCGATGTAACGCAACGAGTTACCTTGATGAAGCACTTGATGATCACTCTCTGATACGCGCATATAAATGCTATTTGGTACTACGTCTTGTAGACGTTTACCCACTAAATCACTGACTTCAGAAATACCCAACGCTGCCACAAATGGCTTATTACACGCCTGGTAAACCATGTTTTCGTTGAAGATACCAATCGAGTCAGGGCTCGCTTCCAAGATGTTTTGTAAAATGGTGTCACGTTGTGCAAGTGCAACTTCAGTATCTTTACGCTTTTCCATTTCCCCACGCAGTTGTTGCTGCATGTCATGCCAATCCGTCACATCGTGACTTATCGAGAGCGTACCTATGGTTTCCCCACTTTGCGAGAGCAAAACACTTTGATAGGTTTCAAGGAGACACCCCTTACCATCTTGGTCTGTGGTCCATGAGCGCTCACTGACACGACCTTTTAAGGCACCACTAGACACACTTAAAGTGCCCTCTTCAGGGCGACCATGCCAAAACTTTTTAAACGCTCGATTACTCGCGACCAATTCACCCTTTTGATCGATGACATAGACCAACTCAGATAAAGAATCCAAAGCGGTACGAGCAACATTGAGATCACGAACCTCTTGGGAAATCTCTTCGTTGGTACTTTTATAAGGGGAAGCATGTATCATCCAAGCCTTTCTACTTCTAAAGTGGATCTTACGACCCACCAAGTTGATCTTAAAAGATTCAAATTCAGAAAGAACCCAAGACGAGAGATATTCAAACGTTCGAGAGTTGATGTGATCAGTGAGGTAATGACGAAAACTATTCTCAGCTTCCACTGTTGGAAAACGAAAGTGAGTACCTATTTGGCGGATACCAAGCAACTGCATGGCTTGGCGATTGGCGTACAAGATCTCGCCACTTCGGATGTCAACAAAATAAAGAGGTGAAGGTGTAGCAAGAAGAAGCTGTTCAATATATGACTGGTAACGTAAATAAATATGCCAGCAGATGAGACCTATCAGCAATAGAACAACGATATATATACCGTAGCCATACGCCCTATCCCATAACCAAGTCATTACCAGTTCCATCTGCTCTCAATCTATACTTATAAATTCTGTGAGGGAAATGTTACCACTATTTGTTGGTTTTATCTGCTGTTACCTACAGTCACCCATCCCTATCAATTGGTCGCGTTTAAAACAGGTTGCGTGTACTCGAATGCAAAGCCTGTTTTAATGCCTTGTGCGCCGGTTTTATCAAGCGAACGACCAATCTCAGTCATCGCCAACCAACGGTTCTCACACCATAAAGGGGAGAGTAGTGTCGGGCGTCTCGCCGCAGAAGATACACGATGATAAACCACGTCCGCTGGTGTGCGTTGAATGATCTCACTCGCGATATCAATGTACTCCTCAAGGCTTGGTGCTTCTAGCTTTCCTGCCTTCCAGGCTTTAGCCATAGTACTGCCTTCAACAATATGAAGCCCGTGAAGCTTGATACCATCAGTGCCAGCTGCTAATACCTTCTCTAGAGTTTCAAGGTTATCCACTTTGGTTTCTTTGGGCAGGCCGACAATAAGGTGAGTACATACCTTGATTCCTAAAGCACGTGCGCGCTGGGTGATCGTTTCATACACAGTGAAATCGTGTCCGCGGTTAATTCGCTTGAGGGTTTTATCATTGGCTGTTTGCAGGCCGAGCTCTAGCCAAATTTCGTAACCTTGCTTAACGTACTCCGCGAGCAGGTCCAGTACTGCATCAGGCACGCAGTCTGGTCTCGTGCCAACACAAAGGCCAACAATCTCTGCTCCGGGTGCTTTTAGAGCCTCTTCATACATATTCTTGAGTACCTGCACCTCAGCGTAAGTACTGGTGTACGCCTGAAAATAAGCAAGATACTTCTTGGCACGAGCGATTTCACCCGCACGATCTGTTAATTGATCAGCAATACTTTGAACTTGAGTTTGTTCATCGGCAAAAGAAGCTACGTTGCAGAAGGTACAACCGCCACGGCCAATTGTCCCGTCTCGGTTTGGGCAACTAAACCCACCGTGAAGTGTCAGCTTGTGAACCTTCTCGCCATAACGACGTTGGAGATCTTGGCCGATAGTATTAACTAACTCGTGTAATTGCATATTTTCAAAGCACTCAAGTAAATAAGAATGAATATCAGTCTTTTTTGAAAAAAAATTACATCCCTGCAAAATTCGACCAATTAGTTTACGCAAGGATTTTTGCGAGCAACCTATCAAATATCAATAAACATGCAAAAAATAAGCTCTATTTGCCTAATGTTGCACATTTGTTAGGCATTAAATTCAAAACAAAACGAAAAAAATGGTCTACATCGGTTAACTTTCATTGCAATTCGCCTAGACAAAATTGTAGGATACTTACACATATTGGCTATTTCTGAGTGTTTACTTACATCGAAAACTTGCCAATAAGTCGGTGATATCTAACTCCCACCTATATAAACCACTAGTTTGTGGTTAAAAATAAACAGGTATCACTAAGGATTGTTTTTCTCGCAATACTTTTCCTGCGAGATACGGAAAGGATTCAAACCGCCAGCATAGGCAGGTTTAGACCCATAAATATAAAAGGACAAGGCTGACTTTATACAAATAAGTTGCGCCTAGATTTAACTGGAAGGATGTATCTATGGTAGATCAAGAGCAGAACTCACAGGGTCTGTATACTCCTGAATTGGAGCATGACGCTTGTGGTATCGGTTTTGTTGCTCATCTTAAGAATCGCAAATCTCATGATGTAGTAACTCAAGCACTCGATATGCTTGCACGTATGGAACACCGTGGCGGCCAAGGCTGTGATCCGTGTTCTGGTGATGGTGCAGGTATCCTGCTACAGAAGCCACACGAATTCTTACTAGAAGAAGCCGTAAAGCTTGGAATTAAACTGCCATCTTTTGAAAAATATGGTGTTGGTGTTGTACTTTTCCCTAAGGATGAATACAAACGTGCACAGTGTCGTGACATTCTAGAACGCAATGCACAGCGCCTTGAGTTAGAAGTGATCGGTTACCGAGAACTTCCAACTGACAATTCAATGATTGGTGCTGACCCACTAAGCACTGAACCTCAATTTGAACACGTATTTATTTCTGGCGGCCCTGGTATCACACCAGAAGAGCTTGAGCGTAAACTGTATGTTCTACGTAACTACACTGTTCGTGTATGCCTAGAAAGCGTGTCAAACATCGGTGACGACTTCTACATCAACTCTATGTCTTACAAGACATTGGTGTACAAAGGTCAGCTAACAACAGAACAAGTTCCTCAGTACTTCCTAGACCTGCAAAACCCAACTATGGTGACAGCTCTAGCACTTGTACACTCTCGCTTCTCTACCAATACATTCCCTCGTTGGCGTCTGGCTCAGCCTTTCCGTTACATAGCGCATAATGGCGAAATCAATACGGTTCGCGGCAATCTAAACTGGATGAAAGCACGTGAAGCAATCCTAGAGTCGGATCTGTTTACACAAGCTGAAATCGACATGCTGCTTCCTATCTGTCAGGAAGGTAGCTCGGATTCATCAAACTTCGATATGGCGCTTGAGCTACTTGTTCTTTCAGGTCGTACTCTGCCACACGCATTAATGATGATGATCCCTGAAGCATGGCAAGAAAACAAAAACATGGATCCAACTCGTCGTGCGTTCTACCAGTACCACGCGAACGTAATGGAACCATGGGATGGCCCAGCTTCTGTCTGCTTCACTGATGGTGTTCAAGTTGGTGCAACGCTTGACCGTAACGGTCTGCGTCCTTCTCGCTACACAGTAACGAAAGACGACTTCCTAGTGATGGCGTCTGAATCTGGTGTTGTTGAGATCGCTCCCGAAAATGTTGAATACCGTGGTCGTTTACAACCAGGTCGTATCTTCGTTGCTGACCTTGAGCAAGGCCGCATCATTTCTGACGAAGAAGTGAAAGACGGTATTGCTAAAGCACAACCCTACGAAAAATGGGTTGAAGAGAACCTTCTGAGCTTGAAAAAGCTACCTGATGCGAACAACGAATTTAACCAACCTTCTCCAGAAAAGTTGCTTCATAAACAACAATCGTTTGGTGTGAGCTCTGAAGAAGTAAACGAAATCATTCTACCTCTTGCAAAAACAGGCTACGAGCCACTTTCTGCAATGGGCGCTGACTGGCCGCTAGCGATTCTTTCTCATCAATCGCAGCACCTTTCAAACTACTTCAAGCAATTATTTGCACAAGTAACAAACCCGCCAATCGATCCGATTCGTGAGCGTATGGTTATGTCTCTGAACACTTACCTAGGTAAGGATCAGAACCTACTTGCTGAAACGCCTGAACACTGTCAAAAAGTAGAACTTGAGTCTCCAGTTCTGTCTAACTCTGAGTTAGAGAAGCTACGTGCAATCGATAACGAGCACCTTCAAGCGAAGACGCTGGATATCGTATTCCAAGCAAACGGAGACAACGGTAAGTTAGAGCGCGCACTTAAGCGTATCTGCCAATACGCAGAAGACGCTGTGATTGATGGCTACTCTATCATCCTACTGACAGACCGTGCGGTTAACTCTACCCACGCCGCTATTCCAGCAATGCTGGCAGTTGGCGCGGTTCACCACCATCTTATCCGTAAAGGTCTAAGAGCTAAGTGTGACATTGTTGTTGAAACGGGCGATGCTCGCGAGACACACCACTTTGCAACGCTAATCGGCTACGGTGCGAACGCAGTTAACCCATACCTAGTTATTGAAACGATTGTTGAACTGCAACGTACGAAGAAGCTAGATCCAAACGTACACCCACGTGAGTTATTCGATAACTACCGTAAAGGTGTCAACGGCGGTCTACTGAAGATCTTCTCTAAGATGGGGATCTCTACGCTACAGTCTTACCACGGTGCGCAAATCTTTGAAGCACTTGGTGTAAGCAAGTCAGTGGTTGAAAAATACTTCACTGGTACTGTTTCTCGTATCCAAGGTCTAACGATCGATGATATCGCACGAGAAGTGCTAGTTCGTCACCGTGTTGGTTACCCAGCTCGTGAAATCCCAGCTCAGATCCTTGATGTTGGCGGTGTTTACCAGTGGAAACAACGTGGCGAGAAGCACCTATTCAACCCTGAAACGATTTCTCTACTTCAAGAGTCGACGCGTAACAAAGATTACGGTCAATTCAAGAAGTACGCAAAAGCAGTTGATGACCAAGGCGACAACGCAGCAACGCTACGTAGCCAACTGGATTTCATCAAGAATCCTGCAGGCTCTATTCCTCTAGCGGAAGTAGAACCCATCGAGAACATCCTTAAGCGTTTCGCAACCGGCGCAATGAGCTTTGGTTCAATCTCACATGAGGCTCACTCAACACTGGCTGTTGCAATGAACCGCATTGGCGCGAAGTCAAACTCAGGTGAAGGTGGTGAAGATCCAGCTCGTTTCGAACGTAAAGAAAACGGTGACTGGGAGCGTTCAGCAATCAAACAGGTGGCTTCTGGTCGCTTTGGTGTGACGTCTTACTACCTATCTAACGCTGATGAGCTGCAAATCAAGATGGCTCAAGGTGCAAAACCTGGCGAAGGTGGTCAACTACCTGGTGATAAGGTTGATGATTGGATCGGTGCAACACGTCACTCGACTCCCGGCGTAGGTCTTATCTCTCCACCGCCACACCACGATATCTACTCAATCGAAGATTTGGCTCAGCTGATCTACGATCTGAAAAACGCGAACCGTAACGGCCGTGTCAACGTGAAGCTAGTATCAGAAGCAGGCGTAGGTACGATTGCATCGGGTGTAGCAAAAGCGAAAGCTGACGTGGTACTTATCGCAGGTTTTGATGGTGGTACGGGTGCATCTCCTATGTCTTCTATCCGTCACACCGGTCTGCCTTGGGAGCTGGGTCTAGCGGAAACTCACCAAACACTACTGAAAAACGGCCTACGTAACCGTATCGTTGTTCAGTCTGATGGTCAGATGAAAACACCACGAGACCTTGCAGTAGCAACGTTACTTGGCGCTGAAGAATGGGGCGTAGCAACAGCAGCTCTAGTGGTTGAAGGCTGTATCATGATGCGTAAGTGTCACAAGAATACATGTCCTGTTGGTATCGCAACACAAAACAAGACCCTGCGTGAGCGTTTCGACGGCCGCGTAGAAGACGTAGTAACGTTCTTCCAATACATGGCAGAAGGTCTGCGTGAAGTAATGGCTGAACTTGGCTTCCGCTCTATCGATGAGATGGTTGGTCAATCGCACAAACTTAAAGTTCGTGATGACATCGGTCACTGGAAGTACAAGAACCTCGACCTAACACCTGTACTGCACATTGAGCAGGCACGTGAAGACGACGGTATCTACAACCAGAGACAACAAAACCACAACCTAGAAGATGTTCTTGACCGTAAACTGATTCAAGCTGCCATTCCAGCGCTTGAGAAAGGCGAAGCCGTGAATGCGACCTTCCCTATCATCAACACGGACCGCTCTGCGGGTACGATGCTATCGAATGAAATTTCGAAAGTTTACAAAGATCAAGGTTTACCACAACCAATGAACGTTAAGTTCTACGGTAGTGCAGGTCAATCTTTCGGTGCGTTCCTTGCGAAAGGCGTAAAATTCGAAGTAGAAGGCGACGCGAACGATTACTGGGGTAAAGGTCTGTCTGGCGGTACATTGGTACTGTACCCAGATGCGAAATCATCTATCGTTGCGGAAGATAATATCGTGGTCGGTAACGTATGTTTCTACGGTGCCACTTCTGGTGAATCTTTCATTCGCGGTATGGCTGGCGAACGTTTCTGTGTTCGTAACTCAGGTGCGAAGGTTGTAGTTGAAGGTGTTGGTGACCACGGTTGTGAATACATGACAGGTGGCGCGGCAATTATCCTTGGCTCAACGGGGCGTAACTTTGCTGCAGGTATGAGTGGCGGTGTCGCTTATGTTTGGGATAAAGCAGGCGACTTCGAAACCAAGCTCAACGCAGAACTTGTAGACCTAGATCCAATTGAACAAGAAGATAAAGATCTTCTACTAGATATGCTAACGAAGCATGTTGAATTCACAGGAAGTGAAGTTGCTCAGTCTTTCCTAGACAACTTTGAAGTAAGTGTCGCATCACTAGTTAAAGTAATGCCTCGCGACTACAAAGCAGTTCTTGAGAAGCGTAAAGCTGAAGCACAACAGGCACAAACGGAAGAAGTGGAGGCAGTATAATGGGTAAGCCTACTGGATTTTTAGAACACGGTCGTGAGCTTCCAAAAAAGCTCGACCCGTCAGTTCGAATTGAAGACAACAAAGAGTTCGTACTTAACGAAGAGTTTGGTGAAAAGATCAGTACTCAAGCATCTCGTTGTATGGACTGTGGCGTACCTTTCTGTCACAACGGCTGTCCGATTGGTAACATCATCCCAGAATTCAATGACGCGGTTTACCGTGACAGCTGGGAAGAGGCTTGGAACATTCTAAGCTCTACCAACAACTTCCCTGAGTTTACAGGTCGTGTTTGTCCTGCTCCTTGTGAAAGTGCCTGTGTTCTTGGCATCAACCAAGACCCAATCACTATCTGTAATATCGAGAAAACGATTGTAGAAACTGCGTACCGTGAAGGGTACGCAAAGCCTAAGACACCACGCTCTCGTACAGGTAAAACTGTCGCGGTTATCGGTTCAGGTCCTGCAGGCTTAGCCGCAGCTGAGCAACTAAACAGTGCCGGTCACTCTGTGACGGTATTTGAACGTGACGAGAAAGTCGGTGGCCTACTGCGTTTCGGTATCCCAGATTTCAAACTGGGTATGGACGTGATTGATCGTAAGATCAACCTAATGGCTGAAGCTGGTGTTGAGTTTAAAGTGAACCAACACATCGGTGTTGATGTTAATGCTCAACAGTTGCGCCAAGAGTTTGATGTGGTATTGCTAACGGGTGGTTCTACGGTTCCACGTGACTTGCCAATCCCAGGTCGTGAGCTGAAAGGCGTTCACTTTGCCATGGAATTCCTTGGTCAAAACAACCGCCGTGCCAACGACTTAGACCTAAAAACAGAAGAGCTTCACGCTAAAGATAAGCACATTGTGGTTATCGGTGGTGGTGATACGGGTTCTGACTGTGTGGGTACATCAAACCGTCATAAAGCAGCAAGCATTACTCAGGTTGAGATCATGCCGATCCCACCTGAGAAGCGCCCTGCTAATATGCCTTGGCCTCAGTACCCAATGATCATGAAGACCACCACTTCTCACGAAGAAGGTTGTGAACGTCATTGGAACATCCTGACTAAAGAGTTCATCTCTGACGATAACGGTAATGTAACCGGACTTCGCATTGCTGACATCGTTTGGCAAGATGCGAAACCAGGTGAACGTCCAGGTTTTGATGAAGTAGCAAACTCTGAACGTGTTATCCCTTGCGATATGGCATTCCTTGCAATGGGCTTCTTACACCCAGAGCCAACAGGCGTGCTTGCTCAGCTAGACATTAAACTGGACGAGCGTGGTAACGTTGCTTCTGAAGGCTTTGCGACCAACCAGAAAGGCGTTTTCGCTGCTGGTGATATGCGTACTGGTCAATCTCTGGTTGTACGTTGTATTAATGAAGGTCGTGAATGTGCAATTGCCATTGATGACTTCTTAATGGGTAACTCAAACTTAGAAGCGAAAGCAGATTCACTCATGCTTTCCGCATAATATTTCTCGGGCTAGCGTCGATGACGTTAGCCTAGAGGAAAAGCAACACCCTTCCTAACTTTTATATTTGGCTAGCACTCGATGCTAGCCTTTTTTCTATCTGGCCTTTAACTCTTTCTCAATCACGCCTGCTGCGAATGTTAAATCCCGTTAACATCTGACTTTTATATCTCATTGATCTTCATCGACTATTTTAGATTATTACGTGGCTAATCGCGTTTACACATGATAATTAACCATGAACTTGACCTTAAACACAATTAGCTATACGTTGTAAAGCTGATGAAAATAAAACCAATCGGTTTTGTTAACACAACCAATAACGTTTTAGCTAGCTAAAAACAAACTATCGTTTATATAAGAACAAGTTCATAAAAAATAACAAGTACATGAATAGTTAGTCATTTACTGTCTGGATGACAGCGAAGCAAAAGGGAGAATTGCAATGGCTCTATATGATCCTAGTCTTGAAAAAGACAACTGTGGATTTGGTTTAATAGCGCAAATGGAAGGCCAACCGAGTCATAAGTTGGTGCGAACTGCTATTTCAGCCCTCGATCGCATGACACACCGTGGTGGTATCGCCGCGGATGGTAAAACCGGAGATGGCTGTGGCTTATTGCTACAGAAGCCCGACTCTTATCTCAGAATTATTGCTGAAGAGAATAACTTCAAGCTCGGCAAGCAATACGCTGTCGGCATGATTTTTTTCAGCCAAGACCCAATCAAAGCGCAATCAGCACAAGACATCGTCAATAAAGAGCTCGCTCAAGAGACTTTAACCGTAGCTGGCTGGCGTGTCGTGCCAACCAACACCGATGTTTTAGGCCCAATAGCCAAAGATTCGGTTCCCAATATTCAACAAGTGTTTATCTCGGCCCCTGCGGGTTGGCGTGAACGCGATATTGAACGACGCCTTTATATCGCTCGTCGTCGAATTGAAAAGCAGCTCACCGAAGACAAAGATTTCTATATTTGTAGCCTGTCGACTCAAGTCATGGTCTACAAAGGCTTGTGTATGCCCGCCGATCTTCCGCGATTTTACCTCGATCTTGCTGACTTACGTATGGAATCAGCAATATGTCTGTTCCACCAGCGCTTTTCAACCAACACACAACCGCGTTGGCCACTTGCTCAACCATTCCGTTATTTGGCGCACAATGGTGAAATCAATACCATCGAGGGCAACCGTCAATGGGCCAAGGCTCGCGCCTATAAATTCTCTTCACCGCTGCTGCCCGATTTACAAACGGCCGCACCTTTTGTGAATGAGACAGGATCAGACTCCTCAAGCTTAGACAACATGCTCGATCTATTCCTTGCCGGTGGTATGGATGTGTTCCGAGCGATGCGTATGCTTGTGCCGCCCGCTTGGCAAAACCACCCAGACATGGATCCTGAGCTTCGTGCCTTTTACGATTTCAACTCAAAACACATGGAACCGTGGGATGGCCCTGCGGGTATCGTACTGTCTGACGGCCGTTATGCTGCATGTAACCTCGACAGAAACGGATTACGCCCAGCTCGCTATGTGATCACCAAAGACAACCTAATCACCTTGGCATCTGAAGTCGGTATCTGGAATTATGCGCCAGACGAAGTGGCAGAGAAAGGACGTGTTGGCCCGGGTGAACTGCTCGTTATTGATACGCGTCGCGGTAAGCTATGGCAGTCGAACGAGATCGACAATGATCTTAAAGGCCGTCACCCATATAAAGAGTGGATGGATAAGAACGTTCACAAATTAACACCGTTTTCCGCACTAGCAGATGACCAAGTCGGTAAGCGTAATTTTGATGATGACACCCTAAAGACCTATCAAAAACAGTTTGCAATGAGCAACGAAGAGTCAGACCAAGTACTGCGTGTACTCGGTGACATGGGACAAGAAGCGGTCGGTTCTATGGGCGACGATACGCCAATGGCAGTGCTGTCTTCTAAAGAGCGCCTAATCACCGACTATTTCCGTCAGAAGTTTGCTCAAGTCACCAACCCACCAATTGACCCTTTGCGTGAAAAACACGTTATGTCTCTGGCAACCAGTATCGGCCAAGAGATGAATGTGTTCTGTGAAACCGATGGGCATGCTTACCGTGTGACGTTTGATTCGCCCGTTCTGCTTTATTCTGATATGCAGCAACTTCTGCAATTAAATCAAAAGCATTATGGCCATACGATTCTTAGCATGCACTATGACCCAGCAGAAAAAGAGCTAGAACAAGCCATCAACGACTTGTGTGATCGTGCGGTTCAAGATGTACGTGACGGCGCCGTTTTGGTTGTGCTTTCAGACAAAGGTTTAGAGAAAGGTAAGCTACCCGTTCCAGCAGCCATGGCGGTCGGTGCGGTGCAAACTCGACTCGCAGACAACAACCTACGTTGTGATGCCAATATAGTGGTTGAAACAGCAACCGCACGTGACCCGCACCAATTTGCAGTGCTGCTTGGCTTTGGCGCCACCGCAGTTTACCCGTATCTCGCTTATGAAGCTCTGGGCAAAATGTTGGACGATGGTTCATTAGATAAAGACTATCGCACTGCATTGCAAAATTACCAAAACGGCATCAACAAAGGTCTGTATAAGATCATGTCGAAGATGGGTATCTCGACAATTGCTTCGTATCGCTGCTCGCAGTTATTTGAGGCAGTCGGTTTACATACCGATGTGGTTGATTTGTGTTTCCGTGGCGTAACGACTCGTATCCAAGGCGCTAGCTTTAGCGACTTCCAACAAGATATCTATAATCTATCTCGCAAAGCATGGACTAAGCGTAAACCACTGGAACATGGTGGCTTACTCAAATACGTACATGGCGGCGAATACCACGCATACAACCCAGACGTAGTCAGCACCTTACAAACCGCAGTAAAGACAGGTGAAACATCGGATTATCAATCTTTTGCGAAGCAAGTTAATGCTCGTCCTGCTGCTATGCTGCGCGACTTAATGAGCCTCAAAAAAGCCGATCAACCTCTACCTCTAGAACAAGTCGAGCCAAGTAGCGATCTCTTTAAGCGCTTCGACTCTGCGGCAATGTCGATTGGTGCCTTGAGCCCAGAAGCTCATGAAGCATTAGCAATGGCGATGAACCGCTTAGGTGGTTATTCTAACTCTGGTGAAGGCGGTGAAGATCCACGACGCTTTGGGACAGATCGTAACTCGCGTATCAAACAGATAGCATCCGGTCGTTTTGGTGTGACGCCACATTACTTAACCAATGCGGATGTTCTACAAATCAAAGTCGCACAAGGTGCGAAACCAGGAGAAGGCGGTCAACTACCGGGTCATAAAGTCACGGCAGAAATCGCTAAGCTGAGATACTCAGTTCAAGGCGTGACTCTGATCTCTCCTCCTCCACATCACGATATTTATTCTATCGAAGATCTGGCGCAGCTGATTTTCGACCTTAAGCAAGTTAACCCTAAAGCCTTGGTTTCAGTGAAGTTAGTCTCTGAACCGGGTGTAGGCACCATTGCCACAGGTGTAGCGAAAGCTTATGCCGACTTGATTACGATCTCCGGTTACGACGGTGGTACTGCAGCAAGCCCGCTGACTTCAGTGAAATACGCAGGTTGTCCTTGGGAGCTTGGCTTAGCCGAAACTCAACAAGCACTCGTCGCCAACGGGCTTCGTCATAAGATCCGCCTGCAAGTCGATGGTGGTCTGAAAACCGGCCTCGACGTCATTAAAGGCGCGATTCTAGGCGCTGAAAGCTTTGGTTTTGGTACTGCACCAATGGTCGCAATGGGTTGTAAGTTCTTAAGAATTTGTCACCTAAATAACTGTGCGACCGGTGTGGCGACTCAAGATGAAACCCTACGCCGCGAATACTTCAAAGGCCTACCAGACATGGTGGTGAACTACTTTACCGGCCTAGCCGATGAAGTTCGCCAGTACCTTGCAGAACTTGGCGTAGAGAAACTTACTGATCTGATTGGTCGTACTGATTTGCTTGAAGCCGTTCAAGGCCTCACGGCGAAACAGAGCAAGCTCGATCTCTCTTCGATATTGGAAGCTCCGGTATCTCCAGAAGGTCACCCACTGTTTTGGACAGAGCCAAACGCACCGTTTGATAAGGCTCAGCTCAACCAACAGATCCTTGATGACGCAATCGATGCGATTGAGAAACGTCAATCCACCAGCCTTTACTACAACGTGATCAACACCGATCGCTCGATTGGTGCTCGTATCTCTGGTGAAATTGCCAAACGTTACGGTAACCAAGGCATGGCCGGTTCACCAATTAAGTTGTATCTCGATGGCACGGCAGGCCAATCCTTTGCGGTTTGGAACGCTGGCGGCGTAGAGCTGTATCTGACGGGTGATGCCAATGACTATGTCGGCAAAGGCATGGCTGGCGGCAAAGTAGTGATCAAACCTCACCAAGGCACAGCCTTTACTTGTAACGAAGCGACCATCATAGGCAACACTTGTCTGTATGGCGCAACCGGAGGCAAGCTATTTGCCGCAGGTACTGCGGGCGAGCGATTTGGCGTGCGTAACTCAGGTACCGTTGCTGTGATTGAAGGTGCGGGTGACAACGCCTGTGAATACATGACTGGCGGTATTGTTGCTATTCTTGGCGCAACTGGCGTCAACTTCGGCGCCGGTATGACAGGTGGTTTTGCTTATGTGATGGATAAGAACGAAGACTTCCAAGGTCGTGTGAACAACGAATCAGTCGAAGCTCTTTCTCTGTCTGATCTATTTATCCACCAAGAACATCTACGCGGCCTGATTGCAGAGCACTTAGAAGAGACTGGCTCAGTACACGCTGAAGCTATTCTGGCGAACTTTGATGAATGGATTCCGAAGTTCTACCTAGTGAAGCCAAAGACGGCGGATCTTAACACCTTGCTCGGTCACCAAAGCCGTAGCTCTGCTGAACTTCGTGTTCAAGCGCAATAATTGGAAGGAGCCAATAATGAGCCAGAATGTATACCAATTTATTGATGTGAATCGCGTAGACCCAGCGAAGAAGCCAATCAAGATACGTAAAATTGAGTTTGTAGAGATCTACGAACCTTTCACTAAGCAACAAGCCAAAGCGCAAGCTGACCGTTGTTTAGACTGTGGTAACCCTTACTGTGAATGGAAATGTCCAGTTCATAACTACATCCCTCAGTGGCTTAAGCTTGCCAATGAAGGGCGCATTATCGAAGCCGCTGAACTGTCTCACCAAACCAACAGCTTACCTGAGGTGTGTGGACGAGTTTGTCCTCAGGATCGACTGTGCGAAGGATCTTGTACCCTCAATGATGATTTCGGCGCAGTAACCATCGGCAACATTGAAAAATACATCAATGACAAAGCGTTTGAGATGGGCTGGAAACCAGACATGTCTCACGTTGAATGGACCGACAAAAAGGTCGCGATCATCGGCGCAGGCCCAGCAGGTCTTGCAGCAGCTGATATCTTAGTTCGAAACGGTGTGAAGGCCGTGGTATTTGACCGCTACCCTGAGATCGGTGGCCTGCTGACGTTTGGTATCCCATCGTTCAAGCTTGAGAAAGGCATCATGGAAAACCGTCGCCGTATCTTTAGTGGTATGGGGGTCGAATTTAAAATGAATACCGAAGTCGGCAAAGACGTTCAACTACAACAACTTGTCGATGATTATGATGCCGTTTTCTTAGGTGTCGGCACCTATAAAAATATGCGTGCTGGATTAGACAACGAAGAAGCTCCGGGCGTTTATGATGCCCTACCATTTCTTGTTTCCAATACCTACAAGGTCATGGAACTGGATAACCCAACGCCATTCATCGACATGAAAGGCAAGAAAGTAGTCGTGCTTGGTGGTGGTGATACTGCAATGGACTGTGTCCGAACGTCGATTCGTCAACACGCTGCTAATGTTGTTTGTGCTTATCGCCGAGATGAAGCGAACATGCCGGGCTCTCGCCGAGAGGTGAAAAATGCGAAAGAGGAAGGCGTGAAGTTCATGTTCAACCTTCAACCATTAGCACTGGAAACCGATTCATCCGGTCATGTGACTGGCGTTAAAGTGATGAAAACAGCCTTGGGTGAACCAGATGAGGCAGGCCGCCGTCGTCCTGAACCGGTTGAAGGCAGTGAGCATGTTCTTGAGGCTGATGCCGTGATCATGGCATTTGGTTTCCAACCTCATGCAATGGAATGGCTAGAACCATTTGGTGTAGAGCTCGACCAATGGGGTCGCATCAAGGCTCCCGGCAAACAAGAGTTTCAATACCAAACCACCAACAGCAAGATATTCGCTGGTGGCGATGCCGTTCGAGGCTCTGACTTAGTGGTAACCGCTATCGATGAAGGCCGTAAAGCCGCAGAAGGGATCTTGGACTACCTAGAAGTGTGATTGATATAGGGTTTTCTTTATTACTCAATTCGTTACTATAAAAAAGGATCCAATGATGGATCCTTTTTTGAATTAGATTCGTTTATCACAAGCATCACGAAAATACGTAAAACAATTACAAATAAGCCAATACCGATAACTACAATAAGAATTAAAAACAAGCCATAGGAAACACTATGAAAAAAGCCGCTCTCCTTTCTCTATCTCTTTTAACTCTAACCGCTTGTAGCCAAGGAATCACGGACATGAAAGACAGAACTTCATCACCTTGTGGAGACAAACCAAACTGCGTATCAACTCAAGATGACCGTGAGCAGCATGCATTGGCCGCGTTTGAGTTATCAGATTCAGCAAACCTAGATGCGATTGAGCAGGTTGCACTAACCTTACCGGGTTCGAAAACCGCGAGTAAAACAGAAGATTACCTGCGTGTTGAATGTACCTCTCGCATCATGCGCTTTGTCGATGACTTAGAACTTAAGATCACTGATGGCAAACTGATCGTGCGTTCAGAGTCTCGTACTGGTCACTCTGATTTTGGCGTAAACCGAAAGCGTGCTGAACAACTTCGCGCTAGCTTAAAAAGCGAAGGCCTGATCAAATAGATAAAAGAATACGCAGATAAATCGCTGCTATTCGGATGAGAAGTGCTTCTGGGCAGTCGCTCGACACTTCTCTTCCATGCTACAATTTCGCTCTACTGTTTAAATAATTTTTATTAAGAGACTACACATGAAAATCGGCATCATTGGCGCAATGGAGCAAGAAGTTGCGATCCTAAAAGCAGCAATTTCAGACATTACTGAAGTTAATAAAGGCGGTTGTACCTTTTTCTCTGGTCAGCTAAATGGTGTTGACGTTGTTTTGCTTCAATCAGGCATTGGTAAAGTAGCAGCGGCTGTTGGTACTTCAATCCTGCTAAGCGAATACCAACCAGATGTAGTATTAAATACTGGCTCTGCTGGCGGTTTTGATTCAACGCTAAACCTTGGCGATGTGGTTATCTCTACTGAAGTTCGTCACCACGATGCAGACGTAACAGCTTTCGGTTACGAAATTGGTCAAATGGCAGGTCAACCAGCAGCGTTCAAAGCTGACGACAAACTGATGGCTGTTGCTGAACAAGCTCTAGCACAAATGGAAGATAAGCACGCCGTTCGCGGCCTTATCTGTACTGGCGACGCATTTGTTTGCACAGCAGAACGCCAAGCGTTCATCCGCAAGCACTTCCCATCAGTAGTTGCTGTAGAGATGGAAGCATCGGCTATCGCTCAAGCTTGTCACCAATTCCAAGTACCATTCGTGGTTGTTCGTGCAATCTCTGACGTTGCAGACAAAGAATCACCAATGAGCTTCGAAGAGTTCCTGCCACTAGCAGCACAAAGCTCTTCTGAGATGGTTATCAAGATGGTTGCCCTACTAAAGTAAGCGACTAGACATGCAAACACTGTTTGATCAGGTATTTGCAAATGGCGTGCTCCTTGTAATGTGGGGAGCACTGCTTTTTCATTTAATTTTACCTATCCCCCATGCCGCACATCCCACGACCTTATGGCATAAGTTTGCTGAACTTTTAGCAACCAAGGTTAATAACAATCAAAATTATTCCCAAAGCTTAATCTCAGGCACTTTAGCTTGGGGGTTAATGGTCTTGCCGACTCTGGTTATTCTATTGGCACTGCAGCCACTGGTTTGGCAATCACAACTGTTTGAATTAGCGCTGTTGTTACTCGCTATTGATTGGCGTAACAATGAAAAGTTGGCAAATCAGTTGATCAAAGCACTTGGCCGAGAAGATAAAGCCGCGGCTCGCCAGTTATTGGCTCCGATTGTTAACCGTCAAACTGAATCACTGTCATCACTTGGACTTGGCAAAGCCGCGGCTGAAACTATCATCATGGGTTACGCTCGTAATGTGGTTTGTGTTTTATTCTGGTACGCCATTGGTGGTGGAATCGCCGCGTTAATGTATCGCCTGATTGTTGAGTTAGCGCGTGCATGGTCACCAAGTCGAAAGCGATTTTCTCCATTTGGATCAACGGCAATCAAGATTGTCGCTATCCTAGAATTCATACCAATGCGCTTGTTTGCCTTGATGATTGTATGTGGCGATAAAGCGTCTCACACATTCAAGATGATGCTCGTTCAGAGTCGCTCTTGGCCATTGCCCGGCCCTGCATGGTTGATTACAGCTGTCGGCAACAAGCTTGAGCTGTCACTGGGCGGTCCTGCGATTTACGACAACACCAAAGCTATTCGAGCAAAATTAGGCGGCAGAGTCGCCCCTTCAGCGCTGCACTTGTCTCAAGTTCAAAAACTGCTGTTTGGTCGCATCGCTATCTGGATATTTTTACAAAGCCTAATCTTACTATTTGTTCACCAAGGGATTTAGAGTGAAACCATCAGCACTTGTTACAAGCCTTACTATTTTGTTTTCCAGCTTATGGCTGCCTTTGTCATTTGCAGAAGAAACACTACTGACTTCAGAAAAAGTTCAACCAGCTCAACGTGTGGTTAGCCTTGCTCCTCATGCCACTGAACTCGCATACAGCGCTGGTTTAGGTGATAAGCTTGTTGCGGTGAGTGAGCGAAGTGATTATCCACTACAAGCTGACAAACTAGAGAAAGTGGCGAATTACCAAGGCATCAAGGTTGAGAAGATCATCGCCCTGCAACCTGATCTCATTCTCGCATGGCCAGCTGGAAACCCGCCCAGAGAACTCGCGAAACTGGAGCAATTTGGTTTTAATATTTATTACTCAAAAACCAAGAGCCTAGATAACATCGCGACCAATATTGAGCAACTTAGCCAATTCGCAAGCGATCCAAGTATTGGCGAAAATAACGCTCAACAATACAGAGAGCAGCTCAACGCGTTGAGACTAAAATACAAAGATGCCGAGCCAGTAAACTACTTCTACCAACTCAGTGAGAAGCCGATCATCACTGTTGCTCAAGGGCACTGGCCAAGTGAGGTGTTTGAGTTTTGTGGTGGCCACAATATTTTCGAAGACAGTGCTTCCCCTTACCCGCAAGTTGGCATTGAACAAGTTGTGTTAAGGAAGCCGCAAGTGATCTTCACTTCTCAGCACGCGATTGAGAATGGAACCATGTGGCAAACTTGGGAAGATGAGATCCCGGCAGTTGCTCAAAATCAGATTTGGTCACTTAATTCTGACTGGATTAATCGCCCGACAACAAGAACTTTGAAAGCAATCCAACAAGTGTGCGATTTCTTCGATAGAGCTAGGCAAAATCACTAACTATTTGCAGCGTTTTTTCGTACAATTCGCCACCGACCTGTCCCTACAATTTTAACTATAAGAGCACCAGTATCATGGACTCCATGCTGCTTTATATTATCGATTTATTTGGCACCGCCATCTTTGCCGTCTCAGGCGTATTTGTCGCTGGCCGTCTTAAGATGGATCCCTTTGGTGTCGCCGTTCTAGGCAGTGTAACCGCGATTGGCGGCGGTACTATTCGTGACATGGCATTGGGCGCGACACCTGTGTTTTGGATCACTGATACCACATACCTTTGGGTTATCATCACCACCTGTTTGCTGACCATGATTATAGTAAGACGTCCAAAGCGTCTGGCTTGGTGGATATTGCCGGTATGTGATGCGATCGGCTTAGCGGTGTTTGTTGGTATTGGTGTAGAAAAAGCACTGATTTATCAAGACTCGGCATTAGTGGCCATTATCATGGGTGTGATCACCGGCTGTGGTGGCGGCATTATCCGTGACGTACTTGCTCGTGAAGTCCCAATGATCCTAAGAAGTGAAGTCTACGCAACTGCTTGTATCATTGGCGGCGCTTTCCATACCATGGCGCTCAACATGGGACACGACTCAGAAACCGCCTTTTTGGCCGGCGTATTCTCAACACTATTGATTAGGCTTGGCGCCATTCGCTGGCACTTATCACTGCCGACTTTCGCTATCAAATAGATAGGACGATGACTAAAAGGCTCCGCAAAGGAGTCTTTTTTAATCCAGCTCGCTCTGCAATCCATTCTAATGCTCTCGTGACACTTTGCGTTCACAATTAAAAATACCTAACTGAGTTCAAACCTTTAATTTCAAATCTAGAGAATGAATGACGTTTAAGGTAACTTGGTTCAATCATTCCCAACTTTCATGAATATCACTCAATGTTACTAGAAGGAATCGAAACTCTATTGGTTTTAAGTAAAGCTAAAACCATGAGCCGAACCGGCAGTTTGCTTTATATCAGCCAATCAGCGGTCAGCAAACGGATTGCAAATTTAGAGAAGAAGTTAGGTAAGAAACTCATAGAACCGAGTGGCCGACAGATAAAACTGACGCCGGATGCAATCGCGCTCATCGAAAGTATTGGCCCAGCATTCAATGAACTTAGAGGGCTTATCTACGAGCAACAAGAGTTGGAAGACACCACCCTTATTACCTTAGATAGCTCTAAATCTTTGATCGCAGGTTATCTAGGTGAAATGATGGGGAAATTTATCCAGCAAGATAAATACATCACCATCACCACTAATCATACACCAAGAATTATCGAGCGAGTGCAATCTGGTAAGGCGACCTTGGGGTTGTGTGCTGGTCTACTGCCGCCGCATCATGGATTGATGACATTCCACCTGTTTGATGAGCCGTTTTACATAGTAAGTAAGTCGCCGTTAACGGAGCTTCCTCCAATGGTCATCACTAACGATATGACCAATCCAGCAAACTCGTATCAGTTATCTGTGCTTGAAAAGTTCGGCATCAAACCCTTGATGGAGATGGATGCCTACACCGCAGCAGCCCAGCTAGCGTTGGGAGGAACGGGGCCAGCTTTGATCCCGCTCTCTATCGTAAAGACACTCAATATTGAGCCTCAATACCTATTTAGCTTCGCTGAATTAGAGGGGTTAATTCGACCTATTCATATCTGTGTAAGGCCGAACAGCTATCAATCTCCGCGAGTTAAAATACTGATAGAATCCATTGTTGATGCTGTTCCCAAAGCAGTTTAGACGCCATTAACATCGACATCACGATCACAAGGGGGCGAATCCATTTCTGCCCTTTTGTCACCACTACTTTAGCGCCAAGCTGAGCGCCCATAAAGCCACCAACCGCCATCACTAAGCCTAATTCCCAAATGGGTAAACCAGCCAAAATAAAGAAGATTAAAGCTGCGATATTCGAAGTGAAATTAAGAACCTTAGTACGTGCCGTTGCATCCACTAAAGAGAAATGGCCGATAGCGACAAAACAGACGGTGAAAATAGAACCCGTTCCTGGGCCAAAGAAGCCATCGTAGAAACCAACACCGCCACCAATGCACAAAGCAAACACGGCTTCAGACATCTTTTGCTTACCTTCAGACGCTCTAGTTTGGGGTGCTAACAGGAAATAGAGAGAGATAGCGATAAGCAGCAGCGGTATCACGCTAGTCAGTAAACTCGCATCAATGTGCTGGACTAACTCGGCACCAATTGCAGAACCAATAAAAGTACAAAAGATCGCGAGGCGCATCTCTTTAATACTAACGATGCCGTTGCGCACGAAATACCAACTGGCAGAAAAACTACCAAATGAGCTTTGAAGTTTATTGGTTGCCAGTGCTTGCGTTGGTGGCACTCCGGCCGCTAGCAATGCAGGTAGAGTCAACAATCCACCGCCGCCAGCCATTGCATCGATAAAGCCTGCCGCCGTTGCAACAACAAACAAGATAGCCAATATTTCTAGAGTGATTTCCATATACCCAACGCCTTAAATTCTCGTGTAGCGACAACTTACCACCGCGAGTAAACAATCAACAACGAAACACAAGATTGTAACCTATTCCAAATTTTCTTCATTTAGCCATCACCAGATTTTCACCATCTAACCGACACCAGATGACAGACATAAAAAAGCCCACTCCGAAGAGTGGGCTTTGAGCATTTATATCCGCTTAACAGCGATACACGTGAGCCTATTAAGCTAGAGAAGCTTTAACTTGTGCGTGTAGCTCTTGAACTGAAGTTACTGACGTTTTCGCGTCTGCAGTGTGCGCCATACAAGTCGCGAATGCAGCGTTTAGCGTAGTCGTGTAGTTCACTTTCTCAGCCAACGCGCCACGACGAAGAACTTTAGAATCTTCAATCGCTTGACGGCCAGCTGCAGTGTTCACGATGTACGTGTACTCGTTGTTCTTGATACGGTCAAGAATGTGAGGACGACCTTCGTGTACCTTGTTTACTAGACGTGGGTTGATACCCGCTTCGCCAAGGATAACAGCTGTACCGTGAGTTGCGTCTAGCTGGTAACCAAGCTTAGATAGCTTAGATGCTAGGTCAACAACACGCTCTTTGTCGCCTTCGCGAACAGAAAGCAATGCACGACCGCCTTCAGGGTAGATGTGACCACAACCCAATTCAGCTTTAGAGTATGCTTCAGCAAACGTTGCACCAACACCCATAACTTCACCAGTAGAGCGCATTTCTGGGCCTAATAGTGGGTCAACACCAGGGAATTTGTTGAACGGAAGAACAACTTCTTTCACTGAGTAGTATGGTGGGATGATTTCTTTCGTAAAGCCTTGAGACTCTAACGATTGACCAGCCATCACACGAGCTGCAATCTTAGCGACTGCTGCGCCTGTTGCTTTCGATACGAACGGCACTGTACGTGCTGCACGAGGGTTAACCTCGATTAGGTACACTTGGTTGTTCTTAACAGCAAACTGCGTATTCATCAGACCACGAACACCCAACTCGAACGCTAGCTTTTCAACTTGCTCACGCATTACGTCTTGGATTTCTTGGCTTAACGTGTAAGCCGGAAGAGAACATGCTGAGTCACCTGAGTGAACACCCGCTTGCTCGATATGCTCCATGATACCCGCAATAACAACGCGCTCACCGTCACAAATCGCATCAACGTCCACTTCAACAGCATCATCTAGGAAGCTATCAAGTAGTACTGGAGATTCGTTTGAAACGCTAACTGCTTCGTTGAAGTAGCGGCGTAAGTCTTGCTCATCGTATACGATTTCCATCGCTCGACCACCAAGAACATAAGAAGGACGAACAACCAATGGGAAGCCGATTTCGCGAGATTTCTCTACCGCTTGCTCCATTGTTGTTACTGTCGCGTTTTCTGGTTGTAGAAGACCAAGACGGTCAACAGCAACTTGGAAACGCTCACGGTCTTCTGCACGGTCGATTGCGTCTGGGCTAGTACCAATGATTGGTACGCCAGCAGCTTCAAGCTCACGAGCCAGTTTCAGTGGTGTTTGACCACCGTACTGAACGATAACGCCTTTTGGCTTCTCAACACGAACGATTGCTAGTACGTCTTCCAGAGTTACTGGTTCAAAGTACAGACGGTCAGACGTATCGTAGTCAGTCGAAACTGTCTCAGGGTTACAGTTAACCATGATTGTTTCGTAGCCATCTTCACGTAGTGCTAGAGATGCGTGCACACAACAGTAATCGAATTCAATACCTTGGCCGATACGGTTTGGACCGCCGCCTAAGATCATGATTTTCTCTTTGTCTGTTGGGTTCGATTCACATTCATCATCGTAAGATGAGTACATGTAAGCCGTATCAGAAGAGAACTCAGCCGCACACGTATCTACACGCTTGTAGACTGGGTGAATATCGTATTGGTCACGTAGACGACGAATTTCACTTTCAGCCACACCTAGAATCTTAGACAGGCGAGCATCAGCAAAACCTTTACGCTTAAGCTTCATTAGCTCGTCTTTATTCAGACCAGCAAAGCCTTTCGCTTTAAGTTCTTGCTCTAGTTTTACGATGTCTTCGATTTGAACTAGGAACCAACGGTCAATTTGCGTTAGGTTGAATACACCATCAACTGACATACCAGCACGGAAAGCATCTGCGATGTACCAAATACGGTCAGAACCAGCTTCTTTAAGCTCATGGCGAATCGTCGTTAGTGCGTCAGGTGCATCTAGGTCGACCATTTCGTCAAAACCAGTTGCGCCAACTTCTAGACCGCGAAGTGCTTTCTGGAGAGATTCTTGTTGGTTACGGCCGATAGCCATAACTTCACCAACCGACTTCATTTGAGTCGTTAGACGGTCGTTAGCACCTGCAAACTTCTCGAAGTTAAAACGAGGAATCTTAGTTACTACGTAATCGATTGTTGGTTCGAATGATGCTGGCGTTGCGCCACCAGTGATGTCATTCATTAGCTCGTCTAGCGTAAAGCCAACAGCCAGTTTCGCTGCAATCTTAGCGATTGGGAAACCTGTTGCTTTAGAAGCAAGTGCAGAAGAACGAGATACACGTGGGTTCATCTCGATGATAACCATACGGCCATCTTTCGGGTTAATACCAAACTGTACGTTTGAGCCACCCGTTTCAACACCAATCTCACGCAGTACCGCTAGAGAAGCGTTACGCATTAGTTGGTATTCTTTGTCTGTTAGCGTTTGAGCAGGAGCCACGGTGATCGAGTCACCAGTGTGAATACCCATTGGGTCAAAGTTTTCAATCGCACATACGATGATGCAGTTGTCGTTCTTGTCGCGAACCACTTCCATCTCATACTCTTTCCAACCGATAAGTGACTCATCGATTAGAAGTTCGTTGGTTGGAGAAAGATCCAGACCACGACGACAAATTTCTTCAAATTCTTCTTTGTTATAAGCGATACCACCGCCTGTACCACCCATCGTAAACGATGGACGAATGATACAAGGGAAACCAACCATTTCTTGAACTTTGTAAGCTTCTTCCATCGTTTTCGCTGTATCAGCCGTTGGACACTCAAGACCAATAGCTTTCATTGCTTTATCAAAACGAGAGCGGTCTTCAGCTTTATCAATAGCGTCAGCAGTTGCGCCAATCATCTCTACGCCGAACTCTTCAAGTACGCCGTATTTTTCTAAATCTAACGCACAGTTAAGTGCAGTTTGGCCGCCCATTGTCGGTAGAACTGCATCAGGCTTCTCTTTAGCGATGATGTTACGAACCACTTCCCATTGGATAGGTTCGATGTAAGTCGCATCAGCCATGTCGGGGTCAGTCATGATTGTCGCTGGGTTCGAGTTTACAAGAATAACTCGGTAACCTTCTTCGCGAAGTGCTTTACAAGCTTGAGCACCAGAGTAATCAAACTCACATGCTTGACCGATAACAATCGGACCAGCACCTAGAATTAGAACACTTTTAATGTCAGTACGTTTTGGCATTATCTACTACTCCGGATTACGCTGTGTGCTGTTTAATTAATTCAATGAAGTGGTCGAATAGCGGCGCCGCATCTTCTGGACCTGGACTTGCTTCTGGGTGACCTTGGAAGCTAAATGCTGGTTTGTCTGTACGGTGGATACCTTGTAGAGAACCATCAAATAGAGACTTATGAGTCGCTCGTAATGTCTCTGGAAGCGTATCTTCGTCAGCAGCAAAGCCGTGGTTTTGTGAAGTAATCATCACAACATCACGATCTAAATCTTTAACCGGGTGGTTTGCACCGTGGTGACCAAACTTCATCTTCACTGTCTTAGCGCCTGACGCAAGAGCAAGAATCTGGTGACCTAGACAGATACCAAAGATTGGTAAGCCTTTTTCTAGGAACACTTTTGTCGCTTCAATTGCGTAAGTACATGGTTCTGGATCACCAGGGCCATTTGAAAGGAAAACACCGTCTGGGTTCAGTGCTAGTACTTCTTCAGCAGAAGTCTCAGCAGGAACAACCGTTAGGCGGCAGCCGCGGTCAACAAGCATTCGTAGGATGTTACGTTTTGCTCCGAAGTCATAAGCAACAACGTGGTATGGCAATTCAGAGTCTGCTTTCGCTTCAGGAAGTCCACCCGTAAGCGTCCACGAACCTTGTTTCCATTGATACGCTTCTTTTGTTGTAACTTCTTTCGCAAGGTCCATACCTTTCAGGCCAGGGAATTCTTTTGCTTTAGCTAGAGCCAAAGCTTCGTCTAAATTTCCATCATTTACTGAAGAGCCAGCTACGATACAACCGTTCTGTGCGCCTTTTTCACGAAGAATACGCGTCAGCTTACGAGTATCGATATCAGCGATACCAACAACGTTTTGCGACTTAAGGTAATCAGAAAGGGATTGTTCATTACGGAAGTTAGAAGCGATTAGAGGGAGATCGCGAATCACAAGGCCTTGAGCGTGGATTGAAGAAGATTCTTCATCTTCGGAATTGGTTCCGGTATTGCCAATGTGAGGGTAAGTAAGGGTAACGATTTGTTGAGAATAGGAAGGATCAGTGAGGATTTCTTGGTACCCCGTCATCGAGGTATTAAAAACGACTTCACCAACTGCAGAACCTACAGCGCCAATGGCTTCACCGTGAAATACTGTCCCATCTTCTAGGACGAGTAGTGCTGACTTCTTCAAGACAACCTCCAGAAATAAAAATGCATTAAAATTGATTTAATTTGCAAATCTACCTTCCTGCAACACCAAAAACTGCGTGTTTATGGAAATTAGACAAATTGGCGGTATTTTAGTGATCTGCGTGATACGTGTCAACATTTAACGCAAAAGAAATTAAACATTTGTAAGAACTAATTCAATTTTCCCCATCAAAGCTTCAAAAGTTCAACTTTCATACTCTATTAATAGGAATATTACGATTTTCTAATTTTCTCCCGTCATTTTCACCCACCGTTAGGTGGCAAAAATATCACCAACAAAACGCAATCGATAAATACAATGAGTAAGCACATAGATTTAAAGCTTTAAATCAAAAATAACAACCAAACAGCGATAAACAACAACTAAATGCAGTTCTAATCAGAAAAATCGGAGAATAAGAAGAAAGTGACCAAGAGGAGTTTAAGTAGAAAAAAGGGGCAAATAAAGAAAGCGCCGGCAATTGCCAGCGCATAAATATCTATTTACAGGTCATTCAAACCAAGGACGTCTGTCATGGTATAAAAGCCTGCTGGTTTATCATTTAACCAAACTGCGGCCTTGATTGCGCCATTGGCAAAGGTCATTCTATCCGTTGCTTTATGGGTAATTTCTACTCGCTCACCGATATCAGCAAACATAGCGGTATGCTCACCAATAATGTCACCGGCACGAATTGTCGCAAAACCGATCTCATCTTTGGTACGCTCGCCCGTAATGCCTTCGCGTGACCAGACTGCGACATCGTTTAGCTCATTGCCCATCGCACCAGCGATCGCTTCGCCCATACCAATTGCAGTACCAGAAGGCGCATCGACTTTATGACGGTGATGAGCCTCAACGATCTCGACATCACAGTAATCGCCCATCACTTTAGCGGCCTTCTCTAACAGCTTAAAAACCAAGTTCACACCAACGCTATAGTTCGGTGCCATTACGATAGCCATCTCTTTTGAAGCCGCATCGATAACCTGCTTTTCTTCTTCAGAGAAACCCGTAGTGCCGATGATCAGTTTTTTACCGTGACGTTTACAAAGTTCAATATTCGCTAATGTGCTTACAGGTGCGGTAAAGTCGACGATCACGTCAAACTCTTCAATCGCTTTCGAAAGGTCATCAACTAGAGCCACATCAAAACGACCTTCACCGCATAACTCGCCGACGTCAACACCGACCAAAGATGATTCTGGACGTTCTGAACCAGCACCAACGCTTGCTTCTGAATTATGGTGAGCGGCTTTCACCAAGTTACGACCCATACGGCCAGCTGCTCCTGCAATTGCAATTCTTACCACTGCGAATATCTCCATTGTTTTGGTTACCGTTGCCACTTATCTCTTGCAGCAACGTTCAATCGATTAATCTCTTTAAACTAACAACAATCTCAAACTCAGGCTAGCAATTACGAAAACTCTTTTATTACTCGCTCTAAAATTGGCACGTTTGCTTCGGGGAAGGCGTATTGACTCAATGATTCAAGATCGACCCATTCACCTTGTTGACCTTCTTTACCATAAGGCTGTTGCTCGAATTCGGTCACAAGGATGAAATCAAACTTAAGTGACTTATCCGTATAGTCAAACTCAAGGTGTTCAAACAAAGTCTGTTCTGTCACCTTAATACCAATCTCTTCATCAAGCTCACGAGTCATTGCTTGTTCGATGGTTTCGCCCGCTTCAACCTTGCCACCTGGAAATTCCCAAAAACCGCCTTTGTGTTTATCGTCTGGGCGCTTAGTGATAAATACCTGTGACTTATCTTGATTGAAGATGATGCCCGCTACAATGTGGATTCTTTTCATATGATGGTGTTCCTTCTATGTCCCTAGCGTCATTCCCTACAATGAGGAACGAATTAGATAGGGAATCTGCTCTTTTGTTAGTTCGAAAGATCCCCCGATTCGCTCGTCCCTCACTCTCGAGGATGACGCTATCGAAACCTTATTATTTTCACATACAAAAAGAGCCGCCTAAGCGACTCTTTTTATCAATAAGTTTGTGTGAAGCTAAGCTGTGACGTGGTGAGTGCAAGGAGGAGGCACGGAGCTTACGTTAGTAAGTGAGTACCTCCGACACTACAATCATCCGTTACAGCAACGATTCACCAGACTTAGTCTATTTTACCGTGACACTGTTTGTACTTCTTACCACTTCCACATGGACATGGTTCGTTACGACCCACTTTACGCTCATCGCGTACTACCGTTTGTGGAGATGCCGCATCCGCTTCTTCGTCAGCTAGCTGGTTTTCAGCCGTTGCATGTTGTGCTTGTGCACGACGCGCCGCTTGTTCAGCTTGAGCTTGACGTTGAGCTTCCATCTTTTCAACTTCTTCTTGTTGCTGAACACGAACTTTAGAAAGGATGGTCACAACGTCTGTTTTCAGTACATCTAGTAGGCCTTCAAACAGTTCAAACGACTCGCGCTTATACTCTTGTTTCGGGTTCTTCTGAGCATAACCACGTAAGTGGATACCTTGACGAAGGTGATCCATCGCAGCCAAGTGCTCTTTCCAAAGGCCGTCTAGCGTTTGTAGCATCACAGACTTCTCGAAGTTACGCAGTACTTGAGCACCAACCACTTCTTCTTTCTGTTTGTAAGAATCAACCGCCATACCAAGAATGCGCTCACGCAAGGCTTCTTCATAAAGCTTGTCGTCTTCGTCTAACCAACCTTGAATGTCAAAGTCTAGATCGAAGTCATTCTTCAGACGATCTTGCAGACCCGCAATATCCCACATATCTTCAAGAGACTGAGGAGCGATGTATTCATCAATAACTGACGCCAGTACATCTTCACGGTTGTGTTCGATCATTTCACTGATGTCATCTGAACTCATCAGTTCATCACGTAGTTCATAAACAACCTTACGTTGGTCATTGGCTACATCATCGTACTCAAGAAGCTGCTTACGGATGTCGAAGTTGCGACCTTCCACTTTACGTTGTGCTTTTTCAATTGAGCGAGACAGCATCTTAGATTCAATCGCTTCGCCTTCGTCCATACCACTTTGGATAAGACCAGCCATACGATCAGACGTAAATATACGTAGTAGAGAATCTTCCATTGATAGGTAGAAACGCGAAGAACCCGCATCACCTTGACGACCAGAACGACCACGTAGCTGGTTATCGATACGGCGAGATTCATGACGCTCAGTACCAATGATGTGCAGACCACCTGACTCAAGTACTTTATCGTGAATGATTCTCCAATCAGCTTTGATCTTCTCGATCTGCTCTTTGGTTGGGTTCTCTATCTTCTCAAGTTGTGCCTGCCAGCTACCACCTAGCACGATATCGGTACCACGACCGGCCATGTTAGTTGCGATAGTTACCGCACCAGGCATACCAGCTTGTGCAACGATCTCAGCTTCCATTTCATGAAACTTAGCATTTAGAACGTTGTGCTTAATTTTTGATTTTTTCAATGCGTTAGACAGCAGTTCAGATTTCTCGATAGAAACTGTACCAACCAGTGATGGCTGACCAGCCGCTACACGGTCTTTGATGTCTTCAATGATCGCATTGAACTTGTCTTCTTCAGTACGATAAACCACATCTGGCATATCGTTACGAACCATAGGCTTGTTGGTTGGGATAACCACCGTTTCTAGGCCGTAGATAGACTGGAATTCGAACGCTTCTGTATCAGCAGTACCTGTCATACCTGACAGTTTTTCATACAGACGGAAGAAATTCTGGAATGTGATCGATGCTAATGTTTGGTTTTCATTTTGAATCTTCACACCTTCTTTAGCTTCAACAGCTTGGTGTAAACCTTCAGACCAACGACGACCTGGCATAGTACGACCAGTATGTTCATCAACGATAACCACTTCGCCTTCTTCAGTAACGATGTAGTCGACGTTTTTCTCAAACAATACGTGTGCACGAAGCGCAGCATTCACATGGTGCAATAGGCTGATATTGGTTGGAGAGTAAAGTGTGTCACCCTCTTCCATCAAGCCGTTTTTGACCATTAGTTCTTCTACAAACTCTTGACCGTTTTCAGTCAGGTGAACCTGTTTTGATTTTTCGTCCATGGTGTAGTGACCTTCACCACGGTACTCTTCTGAATCTTCTTTATCTTGACGCTCTAGAGAAGGAATTAGAGTGTTAATGCGCGTATAAAGGTCAGAACTATCTTCAGCGGGGCCAGAGATAATTAACGGAGTACGAGCTTCATCAATTAAGATTGAGTCAACCTCATCGACTACAGCAAAGAAGCGCTCACGTTGAACTCGGTCTTCAGCACGGAAAGCCATGTTGTCACGAAGGTAATCAAAACCAAACTCGTTGTTTGTTCCGTATAGGATGTCAGCTTGGTACGCTTCTTTTTTCTCTGGCGGAGCCATGTTTGCCACATTCACGCCAACAGTCATGCCAAGGAATTCAAATAATGGGCGGTTTGTTTCCGCATCACGCTTCGCTAGGTAATCGTTCACCGTTATTACGTGAACACCTTTGCTTGGTAGCGCGTTTAGATAAGCTGGTAGGGTTGCGGTAAGTGTCTTACCTTCACCAGTACGCATCTCTGCAATTTGGCCAGCATTAAGAACCATGCCACCAATCATTTGCACGTCAAAATGACGCATGCCGTAAACACGCTTCGACGCTTCACGTACCGTAGCGAATGCTTCAGGTAGAAGTTGATCTAACGATTCACCTTTATCTAAGCGCTCACGAAACTCAACCGTTTTTGCTTTTAGTTCATCATCTGAAAGAGCTTCAAACGTTGGTTCGAAGTTATTAATTTCTTTTACAATTTTTCTAAGGCGGCGCAGTGTTCTGTCATTGCGACTGCCAATTACCTTTGTCAGCAGCTTAGTAATCATGTGCTTGGAATCTCTTCGTTCTCAGATCGTCCGCGATCTATTTTAAATGCCGTCAGTCTCTACTAGCTATAAACTAGTCTTTAGTTACTAACCAAGGATACTGAGATAAATCTAGTATCTTTGATATTGTACTTGAGAGTAGAGTTTTCAAGGCTTTCGTTAAAATTAATGCCCTCTAGTGTAAGTAATTTTCACACCAACGACCATTTATAACCCCATTTGTTTGATGTGCTTGGTACTTTTCTTTCTAATTGTTGATGGATTAGCCAGACTGTAGGCAAATACTAGGCTAATTTTAAATGCTGACGACACTGTATCTGGAAAATAGATACAAAAAAACCAGGTCAATGACCTGGTTTTCAAAATCTTATATTGTCGTAAACAACAATTACGCTAGAACCATTCCTGGTTCAGCAAACGCAACAGGAGAACCAACTTCTTCTTCGAATGTTGCCCATTCCCAAGCTTCTGCATCAGCAAGTACTGCGCGTAGTAGTTGATTATTTAGGCCGTGACCTGATTTGTATGCACGGAATTCACCAATAATAGCGTGTCCACACATGTAAAGGTCACCAATCGCATCTAGCACTTTATGCGTTACGAACTCGTTTTCGAAACGTAGACCTTCTTCATTAAGAATTCGGTATTCGTCTAGTACGATTGCGCAATCAAAGCTACCACCCAAACACAAGTTTTGTGATTGTAGGTATTCAATATCACGCATGAAGCCGAAGGTACGAGCACGAGAAATTTCTTTCACAAAGCCTTGTGAAGAAAAATCAAACAACAGGTGCTGTTCATCAGATTCAATTGCTGGATGATTGAATTCGATTTCGAAGTCCATACGGAAGCCGTTAAATGGCACAAACTCTGCCCACTTATCGCCATCGTCAAAACGGATTGGCTTTTTGATTCGAATAAAACGTTTCGCTGCATTCAGTGTTTCTACACCCGCTTGCTGTAGCAAGTATACGAATGGGCTTGCGCTACCATCCATAATTGGGATCTCTGGTGCATCGACTTCAACAATAATGTTGTCGATACCCATACCCGCTAGAGCTGCATTAAGGTGTTCCACTGTAGAGATACGTACGCCTTCGTCATTAACAAGAGCAGTACATAACATAGTGTCACGAACTGACGCTGGATCAGCTGGGAAATCTACAGGTGGATTTACATCTGTACGACGATAAACAATACCTGTATTTGCAGCTGCCGGGCGAAGAGTAAGTGTGACTTTACGACCAGAGTGGAGACCCACACCAGTTGTTTTCACAATTTCTTTCAGAGTACGTTGTCTGATCATCTGCTTGCCTCGTTATCAGTGCTACAAATCACGGTCAGGATTTACCGACCGCGAATTTTACCATTAATTCGACGATAGTCAAACTTTGGGTATTTGTTAATCAGCCTGACGTCGTAAGAATGCCGGAATATCTAAGTATCCACTCTCTTTTTCAGCTTTAGGTGCTGCACTTTGGCTAGCGCCTGTACCTGAAGAAACAGGTGACGTTGTTGGCTGCGGCTTAACTTGAGGTTTTACCTCAGTTTTTTCTTGCAATGGTTGTGCCACTTTATCTTCCACTTTTGGTGCAGTTTGAGCCGCTACCTGTGGTTGAGGAGTTGGTGCAACCTTAGCTTTACCACCAGCAACTAGTGTAATGTCTGGTTTTTTCTCTGTGCCGATACCTGTTGCTACAACAGTTACACGGATTTCATCCGTCATATCAGGGTCTAGAGATGTACCAATCACAACTGTTGCGTTATCAGATGCGAATGCCTTAACTGTATTACCTACTGTTTCGAATTCATCTAAGCGCATATCTAGGCCAGCTGTGATGTTCACAAGAACGCCACGAGCACCAGCTAGGTCGATGTCTTCTAGTAGTGGGCTAGAAATTGCCGTTTCAGCAGCTTCTTCAGCACGGTCTTCGCCTTTTGCGATACCGCTACCCATCATTGCATGACCCATCTCTGACATTACGGTGCGAACATCCGCGAAATCGACGTTAATCATACCTGGGCGAGTAATTAGCTCAGCGATACCTTGTACAGCATTTTTAAGTACATCATTTGCACTTGCGAAAGCTTCTAGCAGAGTGACGCCGCGGCCAAGTACCTTAAGTAGCTTTTCATTTGGAATCGTAATTAAAGAATCCACATGCTTAGAAAGCTCTTCGATACCTTGCTCAGCAAACGCTAAACGCTTTTTGCCTTCGAAGCTAAATGGCTTAGTTACAACAGCAACCGTTAGCACACCCAGCTCTTTCGCAACTTCAGCAATAACTGGAGCAGCACCTGTACCCGTACCACCGCCCATACCAGCTGCGATAAATACCATATCGGCGCCAGTTAGAACTTCTTTAATTCTTTCTCGATCTTCGAGAGCTGCATCACGGCCTACTTGTGGGTTTGCACCAGCGCCCAAACCTTTAGTGATATCACCACCAATTTGGATCACGCTGCTAACGCTTGTTTTACGAAGTGCTTGTGCATCAGTGTTAACACTGATGAATTCTACACCTTCGATTGATTCACGCACCATGTGCTCAACAGCGTTACCGCCACCGCCACCAACTCCAACGACTTTAATTACTGCATCGTCAGACATTTCCATCATCGGTTCAAACATGTGTTATCTCCGTTTTTTCCTGCAACTCAGGTTAAAACTCTTTTTGTATCCAATTACGCAATTTACCAAATAAACCAGACATAGAAGGTGCTGAACGCTTAGGTTCGCTGTAATCACCTTCATCGCTGATCTGACAATCTCTTGCGTAATGAAGTAAACCAACCGCCGTAGAATGATACGGCTCTTTAACATAGTCGGTTAAACCACTAACTTCTAACGGCTTACCAACTCGAACTTGATTGCGGAAAACACGTTCCGCACACTCTACCAATCCGTCAATTTGTGCCGCTCCACCAGTGAGAACGACGCCAGCTGCAAGGTGGTGTTTAATACCTTCATCTCGTAGCTGTAATTGAACCGTATCAATAGTTTGGTTAACGAGCCCCATAAGTTCAGTGTAACGTGGTTCAATCACTTCCGACAAAGTTTGTCTTTGCAAACTTCTCGATGGACGGCCACCTACACTAGGGACGTTAACAGAATCATCCTTGCTTACGAGTTCACTCAGAGCGCAACCATGGTTTACTTTTATCTCTTCAGCATCGCTCACTGGCGTGCCAAAAGCGAAGGCAATATCACTGGTTACTGCATTTCCTGCGTAGGAAAAGACTTCTGTGTGTCGCAGTGCGCCGCCAGTCCAAATGGAGATATCCATCGTACCAGCACCAATATCAACAACACAGACTCCAAGCTCTCTCTCGTCGTCAGTAATTACCGCATTACTTGAGGCAAGTCCTGAAAACACGATTTGTTCTACAGTGAGACCACATCGTTCAACAGCTTTAATAATATTTCTCGCCATGTCGCTATGGCAAGAAATTAGGTGAACACTGACTTCCATTCGAACACCAGATAAACCAAGTGGGTTCTTAATCCCTTCTTGATAATCAATGGTAAATTCCTGAGGGATCACGTGCAGAATTCTCTGCTCATCACCTATTTTAATTGATTTCGCGGTATGGATCGCTCGATCCATATCGTCTTGAGACACTTCTTCATCAGAGATAGTGCCCATGCCTTTTTCAATTCGGCTTGCGATATGTTTACCCGATAGCGAGATAAATACATTGCTGATTTGGCATTCCGCCATCAACTCTGCTTGATCAATCGCTCGCTGAACCGACTTCACTACCGACTCTAGGTCGTTTACACCACCTTTATCCATACCTCTGGATGGGCTTTGCCCAGAACCAATGATATTGATTTGACCATCAGGCAATATTTCACCAACTAGAGCTGATATGGTCGCAGTGCCTATATCAAGACCAACGATTATGTTGTCATCTGCGGTCTTAGTCATCTGTACTCTCTTCTAACTCTTGCTCTGGAAACCAGCCTACAGCGGCTCCCGTATCGTACCTGAGGTCGATGTAGCTCACTTGATTCGCCTTACTACCTAATTCGTTGTAAAGCGAAATAAAGCGCTCAACACGCTCATCTAAAAAATCTTTACCTAATTCTAAACGAATACCGTTGTCTAGAATGATTTGCCAGGCGCGACGCTCATTGAGAACGAGCGAGGTAACGGTTAACCCTAGGCTGTTAATTAAAGGCGTTATCTGTCGCCACTTTTCAATCACTTGTTGGCTAGTGCCATCTGGACCGTAAAGTTTAACTCTATCACCCTTCAAAAGGCCAATATCACCATTAAACACCTGACCATCTTCATTCAACAGCATATTGCCATTCCAGATAGCTGTCGCATGATACTCAGTCAAAAATACTTTTATTGTGTCTGGCCACTGCTTACGAATCGAGACCACAGAAACCCAAGGCAACGCTTCTAAACTGTGTTGCAACACGCCAATATCTTGAGACATGAATGTTCCAATATGCTCTAGCTCGCTAAAGGCATGTTGAACATCACCAGCGGTTACATAAGTTAAGTCGCCTTGAAGTACTATTTTGGAGAGAGGCAATCGCTGATCGTCCCACATCCAAGTCAGTGTGGTATAGAAAAGAAATCCAATGAATAGCAATACCATGACAAAAAAAGACCCGCCTAAGGCGTGTTTCTTGAGCGACGGTAAACTGAATAGGTGGCGGTTTTCGCTAAAAGTACTTTCTACCAAAGCCCGCATTCCCTGTCGTTGGTTCGCAATTCTATTCCCTATCTTCGTAATAGAGGTAAAAGCTCTTACTTTAACCTATGAATTATACTGAGCAAAACTAAACTATCAAACGTTGATAATAAGATTTTTGGTCAATTTTAGGTCAATCGCAAGAAGTGAGCGATTGACCACAGTCTGTAGACAGTATTCTGTTACGCGTTCTGCATTTTATTAATGTCTAACTGTAACGATTCCAACTGCTTCGCTACTCGGCCAACATCGCCTGCACCCTGCGTTAAAACAAGGTCACCACCTTGAATGACGTTGGCTAAAGCCGATGGCAGTGCGTTGATATCGGCAACAAAGATTGGATCTATCTTACCACGCCCGCGAATAGTTCGACTTAATGAACGCCCGTCAGCCCCTGCAATAGGTTTCTCACCTGCAGAATAAACATCTAACAGAATTAGGACATCAACTTGTTCAAGAACGTTCGCAAAATCATCATACAGATCACGAGTACGGCTGTAACGGTGCGGTTGGAAGATCATAACAAGACGTTTATCAGTCCAGCCACTTCGTGCAGCTTGAATCGTCACATCAACTTCGGTTGGGTGATGACCGTAATCATCAACCAGCATTGCAACGCCTTTACCTGTTTCGTACTCACCTAGATGATCGAAACGACGACCCGTGCCTTCGGTTCCCGCCATCGCTTTTAGAATCGCTTCATCGCTGATGTCATCTTCTGTTGCAACAGCAATCGCAGCGGATGCATTCAATGCATTGTGACGACCCGGAATGTTTAGCGTAATATCAAGGTTAGCTTTACCTTCACGTACCACAGTGAATTTGCCTTGCTGACCTTCTTGTACATAGTTTTCAATACGGATATCAGCATCTTCTGAGAAGCCGTAAGTAATCACTTGGCGGCTAACCTGAGGTATAAGCTCACGCACTACAGGATCATCAACACACATCACAGCCTGGCCGTAGAATGGCAGGTTATGTAAGAAATCAATAAACGTCTGCTTCAGCGTTTCAAAATCGCCGCCGTAAGTATCCATATGATCCGCTTCGATGTTAGTGACGATACTAACCATTGGTTGCAGATGTAAGAATGAAGCATCACTCTCATCGGCTTCAGCGATAAGAATACGGCTCGAACCTAAACGTGCGTTAGTACCTGCACTTTTCACCAAACCACCGTTTACGAAGGTTGGATCTAGGCCTGCTTCAGAGTAAATCTGTGTCACTAGCGCAGTCGTGGTTGTTTTACCGTGCGTACCTGCCACAGCAATACCGTGACGAAAACGCATTAGCTCAGCCAGCATTTCTGCACGACGAACGATCGGTGTGCGCGCTTCACGAGCTGCAATAATTTCTGGGTTTTCTTCGTTGATAGCGGTTGAAACCACCACAACACTTGCATCGGCAACGTTACTTGCTTGGTGACCAACGTAAACAGTAGCCCCCTTGCTAACTAAGCGTTCTGTCACTGGATTTTGAGCAATATCAGAACCTGTGATCTGGTAGCCTTCATTAAGCAAGACTTCAGCAATCCCGCTCATTCCGGCACCACCAATACCAATGAAGTGGATAGATTTAACACGGCGCATCTCTGGCACCATTGCACGGATTTGCGCTAAGTCTTGGGTATGTTCAATCGTCATCAATTCAATCTCATTATTTTGCTAAAGCTTTGATCGCTTCAGCGACAGTCACATCAGCATCAAGCTTGGCGGCTTGACGAGCTTTTGTTGCCATCATTTTTAATTCATTTCTATCAAGCTGCGCGATAGTGTTCGCGAGCTTATCAGCCGTCAGTTGAGGCTGTTCAATCATTAACGCTGCGCCACATTCGACTAAATGATCGGCATTCAACGCTTGTTGTCTGTCTTTGTGCATAAACGGAACGAAAATAGAACCGACACCAGCAGCTGACACTTCAGATACGGTTAATGCACCAGAGCGACACACTAATAGATCTGCCCACTCATAAGCTTGCGCCACATCATCAATAAATTCAGTCACTTGAACATTATCTACAGAATGTGATTTGTATTGTTCAATAACTTGCTGTTGATTGTTCTTACCCGCTTGATGCACCACAGTGAAGCCTTCACCAAGCTGCGCCATCGTTACTGGCAAGGTATCGTTCAGGATTTTTGCGCCCTGGCTACCGCCCATAACCAAGATGCGGATGTCACTATCACGCTCAGCCATGCGTTGCTCGGGGTCAGCTAAGGCAACAACATCTTCGCGTACCGGGTTACCCACCACTTCTGCGGTAGGAAACGCACCAGTAAAAGCTTGGAAAACCTTTTTAGCAATCTTAGACAGCCATTGGTTGGTTAAACCTGCCACTGCATTTTGTTCATGTAGAACCACTGGAATACCAGATAACCAAGCCGCGATACCACCTGGGCCACTGACGTAACCACCCATGCCAAGCACCACATCAGGTTGCCATGCTTTAATATGTCGTCTGGCTTGAAGTATGGCATTAATAACCTGGAACGGCGCTTTAATTAGCTTGCTAATACCTTGACCACGCAGGCCTTTCACCTTAATGAAGTCGATCTCAATACCATGTTTTGGCACCAGATCTGCTTCCATTCTGTCTGCGGTTCCTAACCAGCGAATTTCCCAACCTTGTTGCTGAAGCTTTTTAGCCACCGCTAACCCTGGGAAAACGTGACCGCCAGTACCACCAGCCATCACTAAAAGTTTTTTGTTTTGTTTCATAACGTTAGATTCTTATTCTACTAATTCGTTTTGATTGTCGGCTTGTTCTTTTTGTTGAACTCGGCATTCATGATCGATACGCAGCAGCATAGAAACCGCTACTGACATCACGATAAGGCTTGAACCACCGTAACTGATCAGCGGTAAGGTTAGCCCCTTGGTCGGAACAATACCTGAAGCGGCACCTACATTAACAAGCGTCTGAAAAGCAAACCAAATACCAATGCCAAACGCCAGATAACCGCTGAACACTTGGTCGTTTTCGAAAGCTTTTTTGCCAATAAAAATAGCTTTAAAAACCAAACTAAAGATCAACATCAATACCAAGGTTACGCCAACAAAACCCAACTCTTCTGCCAGTACAGCAAAAACAAAATCGGTGTGTGCTTCAGGTAGGTACTCGAGTTTTTGAATTGAATTACCAAGCCCTTGCCCCATCCAATCACCACGACCGAACGCCATCAATGATTGAGTTAGCTGATAACCACTACCAAACGGGTCACTCCAAGGTTCCCAGAATGACGTAACACGTCGAACACGATAAGGCTCAATAACAATCAATCCCACAACGGCAGCAATACCTGCCACCATTAAGGCTATAAATTGTGACAGCTTAGCACCTGCGATAAATAACATGCCAAACAAGGTAACCAACATTACGACAACGGTACCCAAATCGGGTTGGCCAAGTAGTAACACCGCAAAGGCACCGAACACCATGATCGGTTTACCAAAACCACCGAAGAAGGTTTTTCTCACTTCATCCTGTTTACGAACCAAGTAGCCCGCCATAAAGATAAACAGAGATAACTTAGCGACTTCAGCAGGTTGTAAGTTAAACAGCCCGAGAGGAATCCAACGTGAGGCACCGTTAACCGACTTACCGACCGCTAACACCACCACTAGCAAAAAGAAGGATAAGCCCAATAGGTACATACTGTATTGAAACCAGCGTTTCATCGGGATTTGTAATATTACGCTGGATACACCTAACGCTAACACCAGGAAAATGGCGTGGCGGAACATGAAGTGAAACGGCTGATCGGTTAAACGAGCACTGATTGGGAACGAAGCCGACGTTACCATTACCAAGCCCGTCAGCATCAGTCCAAGAGCAATCCATACCAACTGACGATCGTAGAGCGCCTCTGGTGTGGCACGGTTAAGCCATTGCCAAATAGATTGATTAATCTCTTTCACTCTTTGCACTGAATGTTAGTCCTTCAACACGTTAGGCATACTCATGAGCAAGTTCAGTGAACGCATCACCTCTCGCCATGAAGTTATTAAATTGATCGAAGCTTGCACATGCAGGAGACAACATCACCATGTCACCCGACACCAATTGTGCAGAGATACTCTCGATGATGTCACGCATGGTATCAAACGTCTTAGCCGATGGATGTAATGGCATAAATTGCGCAGCATCTTCACCGAAGCAACACAGTTGTACGCGGTCTAGTTGCGCCAACACGGGGTTAAGCTCGCTAAAGTCAGCACCTTTGCCCACACCTCCGACTAAGAGATACAAAGTACCTTGGTATTCTAATCCCGACAGAGCCGCCAATGTACTGGCTACGTTGGTTGCTTTCGAGTCGTTAACCCATTTGATTTTGCGCTTATCAGCCACCACTTGGCAACGATGAGTCAAACCATTGTAGGCTTTCAAAGCTTCAAGACTTTTGCTGTAATCGATACCGACTTGCTTAAGCAGCGCTAAAGAGACTAAAGCATTTGCCACATTATGACGTCCAACCAATGTTAAATCTTGGCTAGCAAGTACAGGCTTACCGTTGTCCATTAGCCATTCGGTGCCATCAATCGTCGCTACACCAAACTCTTGGTCATCGAGTCCGAATGTCACTAATGGCATACTGTGGTCAGGATAAGTCTCTTTGTCTTCGCGGTTTACGATCGCGTACTGAGCATTATTAAAAATTCTTAATTTAGCGTCACGGTAATCGGCCATGCCTTGATAGCGATCCATATGATCTTCTGACAAGTTCAAAAAGGCCGCCGCTACAAGATTTAGACTGGATGTTGTCTCTAGCTGAAAGCTTGAAAGCTCAAGGACATACAAGTCGGCATCAAGCTCAAGAAGATCCAAGGCAGGAATACCGATGTTGCCACCAATGCCAACGTTAAGACCAGCAGCTTTGGCAAGCACACCCGTTAGATCGGTCACCGTACTCTTGCCATTGGAGCCTGTTATTGCCACGACGGGTTTGTCTACCGCCCAACCAAACAGTTCAATATCGCCAACAACCGGAATACCCGCTTGAATAACATCTTGTATTTCAGGGGTCGCTAAGGCGATACCTGGGTTAGCAACCACTAAATCAGCTTCCGCTAACCATTGGCTATTCCAACTTCCAGAATGCAGCTCTACCGATTCAGGCAAAGATTCTTTTCCTGGTGGTAGCTCTCGCGTATCAATTACCTTCACATGCGTATGAGGTTGATATTTTACGAGATGTTTAACGACAGAGAGCCCGGTAATACCGAGCCCCACAACCACTACATTTTGAATATTTTGCCAACGTTCCATTTAAACAAGATGCTCTTAATAGTTTTAAAGAGCCTCTCATTAAGAGGCTCAGATAGGATTAACGAACTTTCAGCGTTGCTAGGCCAACCAGTACTAATACCATTGATATGATCCAAAAACGCACGATGACACGTGGCTCCGGCCAACCTTTCAGTTCATAGTGGTGGTGAATTGGTGCCATGCGGAAAATACGCTGACCGCGCAATTTGTAAGAGCCAACTTGCAGTATCACTGACAAGGTCTCCATTACAAACACACCGCCCATGATAACCAATACCAACTCTTGGCGAACTAACACAGCGATCACACCCAGAGCACCACCAAGCGCTAGTGAGCCAACATCGCCCATGAATACTTGTGCAGGATAAGTGTTGAACCATAGAAAACCAAGTCCAGCACCTACGATAGCAGTACATACCACAACCAACTCGGAGGTGTATGGGATGTATGGAATGTGTAAGTATGACGCAAAGTTAACGTTACCGGTCGCCCAAGCAATTACAGCAAAACCAGCCGCAACCATAACCGTTGGCATAATGGCCAAGCCGTCTAGGCCGTCTGTTAGGTTTACCGCGTTACTGGTTCCCACAATAACAAAGTAAGTTAGTACGATGTACAGTAAACCGAGTTGTGGCATCACATCTTTAAAGAAAGGAACAACCAATTGAGTTGCTGCAGTATCGTGCCCGTGAGCATACAGAGCAAACGCCACGACTAACGCAATAGCTGATTGCCAGAAGTACTTCCAGCGAGCTATCAAGCCATCTGTGTTTTTGCGAACCACTTTACGGTAGTCATCAACAAAGCCAACCGCGCCATAACCAGCAAGTACAACTAATACAGCCCAAACATAAGGATTCGAGAGATCAGCCCACATCAATACCGTAATAATGATCGCAGCAAGGATCATCACACCGCCCATGGTTGGCGTGCCACGTTTGCTGAAATGAGATTCAGGGCCGTCATTACGAACAACTTGGCCAATTTGTAGCATTTGCAGACGCTCAATTAAACGAGGTCCCATCCACAGTGACAGACATAACGCCGTCAAAATACTCGCGATTGCACGAAACGATAAGTATTCGAACAAACGGAAAAAAGAAAAGTGTGGCTGTAGTAGCTCTGCAAGCCAAATTATCATGAAAAGTTCTCCTTTAAAGCAGCGGCTATTTTACTCATTCCTGCACTATTCGCGCCTTTTACCAATAAGGTATGTGACACGCTTTCTGGCAAGCTTAGGTGCTGCTCTATGTGCGCGATCATCGCTTGATGCGTTGTAAAGTGGGTACCATTACAGACCTCACTAATCACCTTGGTATCATCACCGTAAGTAAGTACATGCTCAAAAGCGAATGGGGCAGCATATTCACCGACTTGACGGTGAAGTGCAAGGCTTTCATCGCCTAATTCAGCCATATTACCTAAAATTAACCAACGTTGACCTTTGAAGCTCGAGAGTAGCTTCGCTGCCGCCTTCATTGCTGGCACGCTGGCGTTGTAACTGTCATCTATGAGTTTGATATTCTGACTTAATTGTTGAACCTCAACTCGCCCTTTGACAGAGATCAGATTCGCTAAACCATTTTTCACCTCATCAAGCGAGGCTCCAAATTGGATACTCAACGCTGCAGCTGCTAATGCATTCGCTACGTTATGTTGACCGATGATACCAAGCTCAACAAATATGGCCCCTTGAGGTGTCTGCATATCAAAGCACGCTTCACCTTGCTCATTAATGCGAATATTCTTGGCAAAATAATCCGCCTTGCTGTCGCTTTCTGAAAATGTCAGCACTCTTTTATCTGCAAGCACGTCATTCCAAAAGTCACCACCGTTGCTCTCTAGATTAACAATAGCAGTATCATCAGCAGCAAGCCCCTGAAAGATTTCACCTTTCGCTTGTTTCACACCATTGATAGACCCAAAGCCTTCTAAGTGCGCTGCAGCTACGTTATTAACTAACGCCACCTGTGGTTTCACAAGCTGCGTGGTATAGGCAATTTCACCAATGTGGTTCGCGCCCAGTTCTATCACGGCATAGTCGTCATTTGCTTCACTGCGCAGCAAGGTTAATGGCACTCCAATATCATTATTGAAGTTACCTGCGGTAAACAACACCTTGCCACGTTGCTGCAGAATGCTTGCCACCATCTCTTTAACCGTCGTTTTACCACAACTGCCTGTAATCGCCATGGTTGGCACGTCACACTGTTTGTGGATCCAAGCACTTAGCTGACCTAAAGCAAGTTTAGTGTCTTCAACAACCACCTGAGTAATATTTAGGTCAAGTTTTCGTTCGACTAACAACGCGCTCGCATTAGCTTCTACCGCTTGATGACAAAAGTCATGCGCATCAAAACGCTCGCCAACAAGAGCAACAAACAGTGCACCCTCTTCAACGGTTCGAGTGTCAGTAGAAACCGCATTAATAACACTATTGCTCGACTTGCCAGCCTCAATCAACTGACCGCTCACCGCTGAACAAATCTGCTCGAGTGATACATCAATCATTATGAAATACCTAAAAGTTGTAGCGCAGACTCTCGATCTGAGTAATGGATCGTTTCGTCTTTCAATACTTGGTAATCCTCATGGCCTTTACCAGCCAAAAGAATAATGTCATTACTGCCTGCCTGTTCTAGGGCAAACTTAACCGCTTGATAGCGATCGTGCTCGACGAATGCAGATTCTGGTTCGCTTAAGCCAGCTAGCATGTCTTTAACAATCAAAGCAGGATCTTCGCTGCGAGGGTTGTCATCTGAAATAATAATTTTGTCGGCGAACTGCTCTGCCGTTACCGCCATCATTGGGCGCTTACCTGTGTCGCGATCGCCGCCACAACCGAAGATAGCCCACAGCTTTCCAGAGCAGTGTACACGCAATGCTGCCAATGCTTTTTCTAGAGCATCTGGCGTGTGCGCGTAATCGACAACAACTTTTGCTTTGCTCGGAACTTGAAACAGTTCCATACGACCAATAACAGGTTGAAGCTGAGGCGCGGTGTCGACCAAGGTTTGCTTGTCGATGCCTAATGAAAGCAAAGTCGCGAAAGCAACCAGTACGTTTGATGCGTTGAACTGACCAATCAATGGAACCGAAAGATCACCTTGCCCCCAGCTACCATCGAAAGAGAGCTTAATCCCAGTTTCTGCATAGGCGACATCAGATGCCCACACCGACTGTTGGTAATCAGACAACGGAAGCAATGAAACAGCTATTGCATTGGACAAATCTGCCATCCACGCTTTGCCGACTTCATCATCCACATTGATCACTGCATGTTTGCATTTGTGTTGAGTAAACAGGCTTTTTTTAGCCAATGCGTACTCTTCCATCGTGCCGTGGTAATCAAGGTGATCACGACTCAAGTTAGTGAACACACCAACCTCAAAATCCAACGCTTTTACTCGGCCTTGAACCAAACCATGAGAAGAGATTTCCATCGCGGTATAAACTGCACTTTCCTCAGCCAACTCGCTCAGTGTACGTTGTATTTCAATCGCGCTGCCTGTGGTATTAGCCGCTGTTTTTAGGTTATCTAAGAAGCCATTACCCGTGGTGCCCATTACCGCCGAACGCTGGCCGACCAAATCAAGCCACTGAACAATCAATTGGGTGATGGTGGTTTTGCCATTGGTGCCGGTAACACCAATCAACTTAGTCGCTTGAGAAGAATAAACTCGGCCAGCCAGTTCAGAGAGAATTGAATTTAGATCAGATACATAAACAACAGGAACTGCATTTAACCACTCAACCAAGCCATGAGCTTTGTCATCACTCGCTTGTGCAATGACAGCTTTCGCACCTTGAGCAACGGCTTTGTCGATAAAGCGACGACCATCAATGGCATGTCCAACAATGGCAACAAAAATATCGCCTTCCTTGATGGTACGGCTATCCAACTCCAATTGCTCAACAGCAATCGCATCTAGCTCAAGTGAACTAAAGTCCCCCCAAGGAGAAAGTAAAGATGACAGCGTGAGGCTATTACTCATATTGAATCCTGATTGGCTCTATTCTTGAAACTTGTTTTCATCAGCAGGGACATTGAGTATTTGCAGTGCCCCCTTCATGATTTCAGAAAAAACGGGGGCAGCAACTGAACCACCATAGTAAAGGTCACCTTGCGGCTCATTGACTACGACAACCAGAGCTACTCTTGGATCGCTGACGGGAGCAAAACCCGACGTTATAGCAATATACTCATCACTATAGCCACCCGCAGCGGCTTTCCGAGATGTACCCGTTTTTGCCGCAACTCGATAACCCGGAACAGCGGCTCTGGTTGCCGTTCCGCCCTTTTGAGTCACGCCTTCTAACATTTGCAATACCATGTCTGCATTTTCACGTTTGATGATCTGCTTTGAGAAGTCTTGGTCGTTGCTTTTAATGATATGAATCGGTTCATACATGCCTTTGTTGGCTAACGTTGCATAAGCATGAGCCAACTGAAGCGGGGTCACAGATAAGCCATAACCAAACGATAGCGTCGCGATTTCGAACTTAGACCAACGGCGACGGTTAGGGAAAATACCACTCGTTTCACCCACGAGATTTAGCCCAGACATTTCGCCTAAACCAACCGAACTGTACATACCAAGTAACGCTTCAAGCGGCATATCAAGCGCTAATTTCGCAACGCCGATGTTACTTGATTTTTTAAGGATCAAGGCTAAATCAGCCTTGCCCACTTTAGAGGTATCACGTACTCGGCTACCTCCAATTTGCATGATGCCATTACCCGTATCAATAATAGATTTCGCATCAGCTGTACCATTTTCTAATGCGGCGAGCACCACAAAAGGTTTCACTGTTGAGCCGGGCTCCATAGCATCGGTCAGCACGCGGTTTCGCATTTTAAAGCTTTGTAAATCAGAGCGGTTGTTCGGGTTGTAAGACGGTGCATTGACCATGGCTAACACAGCGCCCGTTTTCACATCGAGTAATACTGCAGAGCCTGAGGTCGCTTTATGATCGGCCACCGCTTGCTTAATCGCTCGATAGGCTATCGCCTGCAATCGTTGATCGATGGTGAGTTCTAGTGGTTTGCCTTCTTCGCGTTCTTCTAACGCAATGTTTTCGACAACGCGTCCGTAGCGGTCTTTACGAATCGTTCGCTTGCCTGCTTCGCCCGTAAGCCATTTATCGTAACTGCGTTCAACCCCTTCCAGGCCGTGCCCATCAATTCCGGTCACACCGATAAGGTGTGCACTGACTTCACCAGCAGGGTAGTAACGTCGAGATTCCGCTTTTAGGCCCACACCCACCAGCTTAAGTTCACGGATATACTTAGCCATCGCAGGGCTAACTTGTCTTTGTAGATAAATAAATCGACGGGATTTATTGCTAGAGATCTTATCGATCATCGATTGTCGCTGTAGGCCAAGTACATCGGCTAACGCATACCAACGATCAATCTGGGCCATGCCATTTTTATCGAAAATCGTTTTTGGGTCGGCCCATACTGCTTCAACGGGAACACTCACAGCAAGCGGCTCGCCATTGCGGTCAGAGATAATACCGCGAGCAGAAGGAATAGCCTTAACACGCACTGAGCGAAGATCGCCCTGGCGAATTAAGTTATCGGGTTCAATGATTTGGATGTAAGCCACACGGCCAACGAGTGCAGCAAAGGCTAGAAACACGAAAGCAATAACAACGTTGAAACGCCATTTAATAAGAATTGGATCCGAATCCTTTTCGCTCTTCACTCGCTCTTTCGTTGATTCATTAACGGTTTTTGCGGGTGTTTTTTCCTTTTTACCGGTCATTTCAGTGTGATCACAACTTCTTTGTCGGAGTCTGGACGTTTCATGTCTAGCTCTCTTTTTGCCGATGCTTGAACGCGGCTGTGTTCTGCTAGCGCCGTCTCTTCAAGCATTAAATTTCGCCACTCATCATCAAGTTGTTCCCGCTCCACCAATGCCATGTCTTTTTGCGTAATCGCCTGACGTGATACATGTGTCGTAAGAACGACCCCCATCGCACTCGCAAAGATGCAGATAAGAAGCCCCAATGGGACTTTACCCACAGAGATCAAATCAAAAAATATTATCTTGGCTAAGTTAGGTTTGGAGGTCTTCATTGACTATAGCTTTTCTGCGATTCGTAGTACCGAACTACGCGAACGAGTATTCTCATCCACTTCATCTTTAGAAGGCTTGATTGCTTTACCAATTGGTTTCAGATCAGCACTGCCTAGCGCTTTGATCTGCTCTTCAGTTAGTGGCAGGCCATGTGGTACTTGTGGACCTTGGCTCTCTTTACGGATAAAGCGCTTCACCATGCGGTCTTCAAGTGAATGGAAACTGATAACAGAGATACGACCTTGAGGAGCAAGGATGCTTGCCGCGCCTTTCAGTGCGGTATCGATCTCTTCCAATTCACTGTTAATGTAGATACGGAATGCTTGGAAAGCACGTGTTGCTGGGTGTTTTTTCTCTTTGAAGCTTTTTGGAGCGACATCAGAGATAAGCTTAGCCAGTTGACCAGTGCGCGTTAGCGGTTCGTTCTCTTCATTCTCTTGATAAGCAATGATGCCTTTCGCGATACGACGAGCGTGCTTGTCTTCACCGAACTCACGAATAACCCAAGTAATATCATCAAGATCCGCTTCAACTAACCACTGAGAAACAGGAATCCCCGTTGTTGGGTCCATACGCATATCAAGCGGGCCATCTTTCATAAAGCTAAAGCCACGTTCAGCATCATCCAGCTGTGGTGAAGAGACACCTAAATCCAGCAATACGCCATCCACTTGACCGACTAAGTCATAACGCTCTGCATATTCAGCCATACCTGAGAACGGGCCGTGAATAATCGTAAAACGAGGGTCATCAATCTTTTGTGCTTCGGCAATCGCTTGTGGATCGCGGTCGATACTAAAGAGTCTTCCATTCTCGCCCAGTTTAGACAGGATTGTACGGCTGTGACCACCACGGCCAAAAGTACCATCGATATAGGTACCGTCAGGTTTGATCGCAAGTCCGTCAATAGATTCGTTAAGCAATACTGAAATATGTTTGAATGCTTCTGTCATAGTCTTCTCAGTGAATGGATTGAGCCATTAGTTCGGCAATAATATGTTCTATTAACGTTTTAGTTTACTGATTTCACGCCGTATCTCCACCATATTGTGTATAGGCTTTGGGAATTTTTGACCCAAGCTCATATCAAGATGATGGATTCTAAGGAAATCTAAATAATTAACGTCAATATAAAGCAAAAAACCCATCACTACCGTTAAGTAATGATGGGTTCTTTATATAGGTGGAGTTGACACATACGCCGGGTTCTGTTCCGCTTGCGCGGCGGTAACCATTCGTCTAGGCCTGCAATCGCTCACAGGCTCAAGCAATCTACCCGCCCCCATACGCGAGCAGCGCAATGCGAGGGCCTATTTGATCTTGCTCCGGGTGGAGTTTACCTTGCTACGAACTGTTGCCAGTCGCACGGTGCGCTCTTACCGCACCCTTTCAGCCTTACCTGTGCCTCTTCCGAAGAAATGAGGCCATCGGCGGTCTTCTCTCTGCTGCACTTGTCGTGGGCTCGCGCCCCCCAGACGTTATCTGGCACCCTGCTCTATGGAGCCCGGACGTTCCTCCCCTCTACCAGTCTCCCGAAGGACTTCAACGTCAGTTTCCCGAAGGACCTCAACGTCAGTCTCCCGAAGGACATCAGCAAAGCAGCGATTACCCGTTCAACTCCGAGGGCGGATTGTATAGAGATTAGTGTGCAGTGTCTAGCGAGATCACAAATATGCTGCAAACCATTAAGCAAGTGAACGAATTTCACACAATCCAAGCACAAAAAAAGGAGCGACGGTATTACCATCACTCCTCACAAGCTTTTCAATAAAGGTTATCTACTCTATAAAGAGGTAACTAGTCTATAAATAGGTATCTAGTTGTCTAGATGCTCTAGGCCCCATTTGTATAAAGCGTTCTTTTTCAGATTGTAGATTTCTGCCGTCATCGCCGCTGCTTTTTTAAGGGGCAGTTCTTTGGTTAGAATACCCAGCGTACGAGTCGCTTCGTCTGGCAACTCTGTGCTCGCTTCTTCACGGTGACCGTGAATTAGCAATACCATCTCACCGCGTTTACGGTTTGCGTCTTCTTCAATCCACTCAATAAGTTCACCAAGTGGCAGACCTTGGATGGTTTCGAAGGTTTTGGTTAGCTCACGCGCCAACACAACCTCACGGTCAGGGCCTAAGATCTCTAGCATGTCTTGTAGAGAATCAGTAATACGGTGCGGAGATTCGTAGAAGATACACGTGCGTTCTGCTTTTGCGATCTCTAAGAACTTGTCTTTACGACCTTTGCTCTTTGGCGGTAAGAAACCTTCAAAGCTGAAACGATCAGACGGCAAACCAGACGCACTTAGTGCGGTAATCACAGCACAAGCACCAGGAAGTGGCACAACTCTCACACCCGCTTGACGACATTGTGAGACAAGATGGTAACCTGGATCACTGATTAAAGGAGTACCCGCATCAGAGACTAATGCGATAGACTGACCTTCTAATAACCTTTCGACTAGAACTTGTGCTTTAGTTTGTTCATTATGATCATGTAAAGCGAACGTTCTGGTTGATATATTGAAGTGAGCAAGCAGCTTACCCGTGTGGCGTGTGTCTTCGGCTGCAATAACATCGACACTTGATAAAATTTCAATTGCTCTTTGAGTGATATCTCCCAAATTTCCGATTGGGGTTGGCACAATATAGAGAGTTGGGCTCTCTGTGAGCAAGGTTTTGTTATCTGTCATTTGTTTACCATCACTTCAACGATTAATATAGATACAAATTTATACGGAATTTAAAGAACTCATGGCAACGATGAACCATAAGAGACTCAGTGTACCACGCTTACTCACTCCAATTGCATTAGCAATTACATTGGCGGCTTGTTCTTCAGGTCCTCAAGCACCAACGCGTGTTGATATTACACTAGATCCAGCGCAATCAACTGAAAGTTACATGATGCAGGCGGATAGTAGCAAAGGAAGTCTACAAAACGACTGGTTAATCATGGCGCTTAAGGCTTCTGTGCAAGCGGGAAAAACCGATCAAGCGACTCTGCTGATCAAACGCTTAGCCAAACAAGAGCTGAGTGAAGTTCAACAAGCAGAATGGCAACTAGCTCGCGCTCAACTGCTGGTGAATAACTCGCAACCACAGCAAGCGTACAGCCAACTGAACTTTCAACCTTGGTGGAAGCTTCCGAACGAGCAATGGAAAGATTATCACGAGCTACGCGCCAACATTTCTGAAATACAGAATGAGTATTTCGAAGCGAGCCGTGAGTTAGTCCTTTATTCTGAATATCTGGACGCTAGCGACGAAAGCCAACAGCAAACGGCCGACCGTATTTGGCAGAACCTGAATAGCTACTCTCAATACGAGATTCTAGAACTGAAAACATCGCCGACAGAAGATGTGCTTTCAGGTTGGTTGCAACTGGCTATCTACATGAAGACGCTGAATTCGAACCTTCCAAACCTACAGGAAACCCTGACTGATTGGTTGGCAGAGAATCCTCAGCACCCTGCGGCTACTTACACACCTCAAGCGATCACCGACATATTAGCGTTAGAAATCAGCAAACCAACCAGCACTGCGCTACTGCTGCCGCTAACAGGTAAGTACGGTAAGCAAGCACAACTTGTGCGTGATGGTTTCATCTTTGCGATGATGAATGACAAAGAGCGTGAAGAAGATGCAACGTTGACCGTAATGGATACCAACGTACAAAGTGCCGCTGAAATTAAAGCGAAACTGGAAGAGAATAACGTTGATTTCATCGTTGGCCCTCTGATTAAGAGCAATATCACTAAGCTTCAACAAGCGCAGAAAAACCACGAAAACTCGATTCCAGCATTAGCTCTTAATATTCCAACTCAGCTAGAACCAGATACTAATATTTGTTATCTCGCTTTATCGCCAGAACAAGAAGTCGCTCAGGCTGCGAAACACCTTTTTGCACAAGGCTATAAGTACCCACTTATTCTTGCACCCAAAGGACGCTTAGGTGACCGCGTTAAGCAAGCATTTAACGAAGAGTGGCAGAAATACAGCAACAACGACGTTGCAATCAGCTTCTTCTCTGACAAACGCCAACTGCAGCGTAATGTGAATCAGATTTTCGGTTTACAAGAGAGCCAACAACGTATCGCTCAAATGGATGGGCTACTTAACCTAGACCTAGAAACAGAGCCACGCAGTCGTCGTGATATCGATTCTGTCTACATTGTCGCTAAGAACTCAGAGCTAACACTCATCAAACCCTTCATTGAAGTTGCAATTAACCCTGATGCTAGCCAACCTGCACTGTTTTCAAACTCACGCAGCAACAGCGGTGACAAGCAATATGAAGACCTAACGGGTGTCTTCTACAGCGATATCCCGCTATTGGTCGAGAACAAAAACGAGCTTAACAAAGCGCTTAATGACCTATGGCCTTCACACTCGAACAGCCAAAAGCGTCTACAAGCTCTAGGAATGGATGCATACTATCTAATGGATGCACTACCACAGATGAAAGCCGTACAAGATTACAGCATTACAGGTGAAACCGGCGTATTAACCATCGACAACAACTGTGTTGTTCAACGTGAAATCAGCTGGGCAGAGCATGGGGCTTTTTAGCCGTAAGTTCCTATCCAAGCCATCAATCACCCACAAACAAGTGGGTGATAAATACGAAGCCGTGGCAAAAAATTATTTAGTTCGCCACGGTTTATCGTTAATTGAAGAAAACTTCATAGCAAAATGTGGCGAGATTGATCTTATAATGCGCCATAACAAAACAGTTGTGTTTGCTGAGGTAAAATACCGCAAGCAAACACGCTACGGACATGCCGCTGAAATGGTGACAGCCAAAAAGTCACAAAAGCTACTCAAAACAGCCAATGTTTGGCTTATGCAGCAAGGCTTGTCGGTACACTCTACAGATTACAGGTTTGATATCATTGCCATCGAAGGGCCGAATGACACTATCGACTGGATTCAAAACGCTATTACCCAAGGATAAACATGCTAGACAGCATCAAAGAAAGTTTTACAGAAAGTATTCAAATCCAAATTGCGGCGGCAGAAGCTCTGCCAGACGCAATCACGCATGCCGCTCAAGCAATGGTTGCAACCCTGCTTAACGGAAACAAGATTCTTTGTTGTGGTAACGGTGGTTCGGCATCGAATGCTCAGCAATTTGTCTCTTGCCTACTTAATCGCTTTGAAACCGAGCGCCCTAGTCTTCCAGCAATGGCTCTCACTGCTGATAACACCACACTAACGGCTGTGGCAAACGACTACCACTATGAAGAGATCTTCTCTAAGCAGGTACGTGCGTTTGGTCAAACTGGTGATATTTTACTGGCTATATCTACTAGTGGTAACAGTAAAAATATCATCAAAGCAATGGAAGCTGCGGTAACACGTGATATGACAATCATCGCCTTTACTGGTAAAGATGGTGGTGAAATGGCTGGCCTGCTTGGTGAGCACGATGTAGAAATTCGTATTCCCTCACACCGTACAGCACGTATCCACGAAGTACACATGGTGACACTACACTGCTTATGTGACCTAATCGATCAAGTACTCTTCCCAGCTCACGAAGAGTGATATACGGAGCATCACGATGAAATCATTAACTTCTATGAAGCTGCTTAAGCTGATTAGTGTTTCGCTACTTACACTGTCGTTATCTGGTTGTGCTGGTCTTTTCATTGCTGGTGCAGCAACTACTGCAAATCTAGTCACAGATACACGAACCACCAAAGAGATTTGGAGCGACAACAATATCGAATTTGAAGTTGCAGCTATGACAAATAAACCGCCATTTCGCGGCAATGTCAGTATCACAGCAAGCTCTTACCGTGGTTCAGTAGTTCTGATGGGGCAAGCAACGACAGATGCTGAACGTCGTGCTTTTGAAAGCCAAGCTAAAGCAGTAACGGGAGTTGAAAGTATACACAACCAGATCCGAGTGAAAGAGCCACTGTCTGTTAGTGCTATCAGCAAAGACAGTTGGATTACCACTAAAGTGAAGTCTGCCCTACTTGCCAAGTCTGAGCTTAACGGTATCAAAGTCAAAGTCATTACTGAAGATTCAGAAGTATTTCTGCTTGGATTAGTTTCTCGAGAACACGCTGATATCGCGACAGAAGTTGCGCGTAATATCTCTGGTGTGAAGCAGGTGATTCGAGCGTTTGAATATGGTGAAGAAGACGCTTCTGTAAACTAACTTACTTTGAATTTACTTAGACAAGTTAGCTGCTTATTAGCTGGTTGGTTGGCTGGTAAAGCCTAACGAAATGAATCAGATTAATAAAAGTCAGTTAGCACAAAAAGAAAAAGCAGCGATAAATCGCTGCTTTTTTTGTATTTGGAGTTATTTAAAAAATAACGCTATTTGATAACACGAAGGCTTGGGCGACCTTTCGCTGGACGAGATGGCTCAGGTTCTGAGTCAGACTCTTCAGCATCTACGTCTGCTGTTGCAACACTCAAAGATGGGCCTTTTTCTGGTTCTTCAAAAGGACTTTCTTCAATTCCTTCTTCAAACGCTTCCATGTAAGCCTCTTCAGGTTCAAACATGGTACCAGCACCATTCTCACGAGCATAAATTGCTTGTACTGCGTATAGCGGAACGATCACAGAGTGTGGACGACCACTAAAGCGAGCACTAAACGTCACAGCTTCGTTACCCAGTTCAAGTTGTCCAACCGCACGAGGCGCGATGTTCAGAATGATCTGACCATCTTGAACAAACTCGTCTGGAACTCTCACACCCGGCAATGTTGCTTCAACAACCAAGTGTGGAGTCAGTTCGTTATCAACCAGCCATTCATAAAATGCACGAAGCATGTATGGTCGCCGTGGAGTCATATTTGAAATATCCATAAACGCTTAGCGAACGAGTCGCATCTCACGCTCAGCTTCTGTTAGAGAAGCTAGGAATGAATCACGTTCGAATACGCGGTTCATGTAAATCTTAAGTTCTTTAGAACCAGGACCAATCAGTTCGATACCAAGCTCAGGTAAACGCCATAGTAGCGGAGCTAGGTAACAATCAATTAGGCTAAACTCTTCACTCATGAAGTATTCATACTCAGCGAAGATAGGAGCAAGAGTTAGTAGGTCGTTGCGTAATTTCACGCGAGCTGCTTCAGATTCTTCAGCGTTGCCTTTAACGATCTTCTCTGCAACTGAATACCAGTTACGCTCAATTCGGTACATCATTAGACGACTGTTACCACGAGCAACCGGGTATACTGGCATCAATGGTGGATGAGGGAAACGCTCATCTAGGTATTCCATGATGATCTTAGAGTCATATAGAGCAAGCTCACGATCGACAAGAGTAGGTACTGATTTGTACGGGTTCAGTTCAACAAGCTCTGCTGGTAGATTTTTTTCATCAACCAACTCAACTTCAACACTTACGCCTTTTTCAGCAAGAACAATGCGCACCTGATGGCTATACATATCAGAAGCACTTGAGAAAAGAGTCATTACAGAACGTTTATTGGCAGCTACAGCCATGGAGCCCTCCAGTACACTTTAAATAAAAACAATGGAGGCCTAAAGCCTCCATTGAACATTAACATAATTTGGGAATTAGCACGGTATTATAGCACAATTAGTGCACATCACGCCAATACTCTTTCTTCAGCAAAATCACGATGATAGTGAAGATTACTAAGAAGGCCATTACCCACCAACCCATAGCATGACGCTCAAGTTGAACAGGGTCGCCCGAGTAAACCAAAAAGTTAACAAGGTCACGAACTGCTTCGTCATATTCACCAGCACTTAATTCGCCAGAGCCATCCGTTTCAGTACCAACAACAACCTTAACTTCCTCACCATCGACCATGTGAGTATCGTAGATTGGCGTTGGGATACCTTGTAGCTCTTCAAGAACATGCGGCATACCAACACTTGGGAAAACCAGGTTGTTCACACCAAATGGACGAGACGGATCTTCATAGAAAGTACGAAGGTACGTGTATAGCCAATCTGCGCCACGAACACGAGCAACCAATGTTAGATCTGGTGGTGGAGCACCAAACCAACTAGCAGCTTGCTCAGAAGGCATAGCGTTAACCATCAAGCTACCAATTTTCACTTCAGGATCGAAGATCAGGTTTTCCTTCATTAGGTCTAAAGGAATCTCCAAATCATTCGCAACACGTTCATAACGTTGGTACTGCGTTGAGTGACAAGCGAAACAGTAGTTCATGAACATCTTAGCGCCATTTTGTAATGAAGCTTTGTCTGTTAAATCATTGTTTGCTTTGTCTAATGGTACGCCTGCACCCGCTGCCATCGCTAGTGACGGCAACATAGCAAATAAAATTACAATCCACTTTTTCATTTGAATGTCACCCTTTCTGGTAATGGTTTCGTCGCTTCATTTTTACTGTAGAACCACAGCAGAACGAAGAACATGAAGTAACCTAAGCTAAAGATTTGAGCTAATAGCGTGTATGTTGGCGTTGCTGGAAGCGCACCAAGTACACCAAGCGCAATAAAGCTTATTGTGAATTGGATGATGTTAATCAAATGCAATTTGCTACGGTAACGGTAAGAACGCACTTTACAACGGTCGAACCATGGCAGTAGGAATAGCACAACAATTGAAGCGCCCATTGCAACTACACCTAACAGCTTATCTGGAACAGCACGAAGTACAGCGTAGAACGGCGTGAAGTACCAAACTGGAGCAATATGCTCAGGTGTTTTCAGCGGGTTTGCAGCTTCAAAGTTAGGCGGTTCAAGGAAGTACCCCCCCATTTCTGGGTTAAAGAACAGCACGTAACAGAACAAGAATAGGAAACCAGCAACACCAACCATATCTTTTACCGTCCCGTATGGGTGGAAAGGAATAGAGTCAATGATGTCGTATTTCTTAGTGTAATCCTTGTGGAATGGGAACTGAGTTTTGTAGTCGTCGCCCATTGTGCCTTTAGGAAGCTTGGTTTCGATACCGTCTGGGTTGTTCGAACCCACTTCGTGCAGCGCTAGTACGTGAAGTACGATAAGCAGCAGAAGTACAATTGGCAGAGCAATAACGTGCAGTGCGAAGAAACGGTTCAGCGTTGCACCAGAGATGATGTAGTCACCACGGATCCAAAGCGTTAGGTCATCACCTATAACAGGGATCGCACCAAACAGAGAAATGATTACCTGAGCACCCCAGTAAGACATTTGACCCCATGGTAGTAGGTAGCCCATGAAAGCCTCAGCCATAAGCACTAAGAAGATCAACATACCGAAGATCCAAAGTAACTCACGAGGCTTTTGGTAAGAACCGTAGATTAGACCACGGAACATATGCAGGTAGATCACAACGAAGAATGCCGATGCACCTGTTGAGTGCATGTAACGCAGTAGCCAACCGTATTCCACATCACGCATGATGTATTCAACAGAAGCAAATGCACCCTCACCAGACGGTACATAGTTCATTGTCAGCCAAATACCCGTAAGGATTTGGTTAACCAGTACTAACATTGCTAAAGAACCAAAAAGGTACCAAAAGTTAAAGTTCTTAGGCATTGGGTATTCAGATAAATGCTTCTTGTAAGCATTCATCGCGGGTAGACGTTTCTCTACCCAATCAAGCAATCCTTGCATTACGCGTCTCCCTCGTCCACACCGATCATGATCTTAGTGTCACTCAAATACATATGCTTTGGTACAACAAGATTCAATGGAGCAGGTACGCCTTGGAATACTCGACCTGCCATATCAAACTTTGAACCATGGCAAGGACAGAAGAAACCAGACTTAACACCCTGAACTTGTTCTGCAAAAGAATCTGGCAGGTAAGTTGGAGAACAACCTAAGTGCGTACAGAAACCAACAGCAACGAAGAATTCCGGCTTAATTGAACGAAACTCGTTCTGCGCGTATTCTGGTTGTTGTTCAGCTTCAGATTGAGGGTCACGAAGTTGACCACCGATCGCTTTTAGATTCTCTAGCACCGATTCAGCACGGCGTACAACCCATACAGGTTTACCTTGCCACTCGACACGAACCATTTGTCCCGGCTCTAACTTACTGACTTCCACTTCCACCGGTGCGCCTGCAGCTTTCGCCTTGGCACTCGGGTTCCATGATTTAATAAAAGGCACGGCTACAGCAGCTGCTCCTAAACCACCAACAACGGCTGTTGTTGCGGTTAAGAAACGCCTGCGACCGTTATTTAAAGGCGCGTTGCTCATCCAAACATTCTCCCATTTGCTCCTTATGGATTGAAATAATTCCGAATAAAGAGCATGGCTAACAAAATATGTATTTAGTTCTATTTATTGACGGCAAATGATAAATAAAACCCTACTTTTTGACAAGATAAAGCTACCTTTTTGTAACAATCATGAGGCAAAGCGCACATTGGGTTACAAAAGCTTTCAAAATATAAGAATTTGGAAATAAAACGAGGGAGGGAAAGCGTTTAGAGGGGGCATAAAAACAAAAAGCCCGGCATATAGCCGAGCTTTGAACCACAATTCCAGTCGAAAAACTGGGAGCGTGTACTTTTTCGTAAAGAAAAATTAACGCTTAGAGAATTGAGGTTTACGACGTGCTTTACGTAGACCAACTTTCTTACGTTCAACGCAACGAGCGTCACGCGTAACATAGCCAGCTGCACGTAGAGCAGGACGTAGAGTTTCATCGTATTCCATAAGAGCACGAGTGATACCGTGGCGGATTGCGCCAGCTTGACCTGAAATACCACCACCAGAAACAGTGATGTAAAGGTCAAGTTTCTCAGTTAGTTCAACTAGCTCAAGAGGTTGTTTAACAACCATACGAGAAGTTGGACGACCGAAGTAAACATCAAGGCTGCGCTTGTTGATTACGATCTCACCAGAGCCTGGTTTGATGAAAACACGAGCTGCTGAGCTTTTGCGACGACCAGTGCCGTAGTATTGATTCTCTGCCATTGTCTTAATCCCCTTAGATGTCTAGTACTTGTGGCTGTTGAGCAACATGGTTGTGCTCAGTACCAGCGTACACTTTAAGCTTACGGTACATCGCGCGGCCTAGTGGACCACGTGGAAGCATACCTTTAACTGCTAGTTCAAGAACCATTTCTGGTTTCTTAGCAATTAGCTTTTCAAAAGTGATAGTTTTAAGACCACCTGGGAACTCAGAGTGACGGTAGTAAACCTTACCCTTAGCTTTGTTACCAGTTACAGCAACTTTCTCAGCGTTAACAACGATGATGTAATCACCAGTGTCTACGTGAGGAGTGTATTCTGCTTTGTGCTTGCCGCGTAGGCGAGAAGCGATTTCACTTGCTAGACGGCCAAGAGTTTTGCCTTCAGCGTCTACAACATACCAGTCGCGTTTTACAGTTTCTGGTTTAGCAACGAAAGTTTTCATGCTAATAATTACCTATTTAAAAAATTTACACTTAAGGAATACTCGCGTATTCCCACTGTCTAAGAGTTACCATTCATCACCCCTTCGAGTGTTGGAAAACTCTTGGCATAACGTGATTTTACTCATCGCTAGAGGCCCGCAGTAACGGTAGGTCGCAGGATTATAGAGAAGAGCGAAGAAAAAATCACCTCTTTTTGAACAAAATCACGATTTTTTTAATTCTCTTTCTTATTCGAGATAATCAAAGCTAACTTAAGTGTTCTTTTGCCAAATACTCATGGCTCTGCATTTCAATTAAACGCGACTGACAACGTTTAAACTCAAACTCTAGTTGACCATGGGTGTATAGTTTTTCTAGCTCCACTTCCGCTGAAATAATCAGTTTCACATTGCGCTCATAGAACTCATCAACTAACGCAATAAAGCGTCTAGCAGCGTCATCGGAAGTCGCGCCCATTTGCAACACATCAGCCAATAGAACCGTGTGATAAACCCGAGACAACTCAATATAATCGTTCTGGCTACGAGCCGACTGACAAAGCTGAGCAAAAGTACCATGCAGCACGCCATCACTCGCTTCGACTACATCTAATTGACGGTGATTAACCTCTATCTGCTTAAGCTTCTCTTTATCTTCACCAACAAGCTGCGCGTAATATGTTTCGAGGTTAATGTTCGCTTGGCTATCCAGTGGGTAATGGTAGATCTCAGCCTGCTCTAAGGTTCTCAGACGATAATCAATTCCGCTATCAACATTAAGAATATGACAGTTGTCTTGAATGAGCTTAATAGCGGGTAAGAAACGCGCTCGCTGTAACCCGTTGCGATACAGATCCGCAGGTGGAATATTAGAGGTCGCAACCAAGATAACGTTTCGAGCGAATAACTCTTGGAACAAGGTTCCTAAGATCATGGCATCCGTGATGTCTGAAACAAAGAATTCATCAAAACAGATAATATCCGCTTCTTCTTTCAACTTATCTGCGACTAGAGGCAACGGGTCGCTAACATTACCTAGTGCCCTTAGCTCATCATGGACTCGATACATAAAGCGGTGAAAGTGAACGCGCATTTTTTTTGTGGTCGGTAAGGCATCGTAGAACGTATCCATTAAATAGGTTTTACCGCGCCCGACGCCGCCCCAAAAATAGAGGCCTTTTGGTGGCAGTGGCAGTTCTGGCTTTTTGCCCATTAACTTCTGGAATCGAGTCAGTTGAGGAATAGGGGCATTCATGTAATCTTGGAATTGATGAAAGAGTTCATCTAAAGATTTAACGGCTTGCTCTTGTGCTGGATCTCTTTGAAATCCATGTTCTTTTATATCTTGTTCGTATTTTTTAATGGGATTCATGACGACATTTCCACAATGAAAGCGATATCAGACAGCAAATAAAAATGAGCCCAAACAGTATGAGACATGTCGCTATGCGGTGAATAATTCAGCATCAAACTGCTAACTAGCGCACACGAATTTCTCTTTATACTGCGGCTTTCTCATAGTACCATGGAGCCGTATCACGTGTAACTAAGCAGTAACAAACATGTTAAAAAACAATAATAAGGAGCTGTTATGCCTTGGATGTATGCCGTTGCCGGTTTACTAGTCGGAGTTATTTTAGGGGTCGCTATTTCTCGTCTCATGACACCTGAATACAAAAAACAAAAGAACGTACAGAAAGAATTAGATAGCGCAAAGTTTGCCCTGGAACAGCAGCGACAAGAGCTAGCTGACCACTTTGCGAAATCAGCAGAAATGTTGGACACCTTAGGTAAGGACTATACAAAGCTTTACCAACACATGGAAAAAACAAGCTCAGAGCTACTCCCTAGCCTGCCAGAGCAAGACAACCCATTTGTGAAAACAGCCGCTGCTCATTCGGATAAGCCACAAGATAAGTCTTCAGTTAAAGAGTCGACGCTTGAAGAACAACCGAAAGATTACGCTAATGGCGCAACCGGTTTATTTACAGAGCAGAAGAAAGAAATCATGGATGCTCCCGATGTGGTAACAGCAAAAGCATCGTAAACATTTAACACTTCTGTGAACTTTACAAAGGTTTTTGAGTCATAACTTTCACTCAGGTCATTTGAAACTTCTCATACTTATTAAACGTATAAGAGGGTTAAGACCTTAACTAGAGAGGAGTTTATGATGAAAAAACCTTTGCTTGCTTTATCAGTACTGACTTTAAGCTTAAGTTCAATCATCACCCCCATTCAAGCTACAGCCGCACTTCCATTAAGTGTGGGTAATGAACAATTACCAAGCCTTGCTCCTATGCTTGAACAAGTAACCCCCGCTGTGGTTAGTATTGCCGTAGAAGGCAAACAGGTACAACGTCAGCAAATCCCTGAACAATTTCAATTCTTTTTTGGTCCAGAACAAACACGAGAGCGTCCATTCCGCGGGCTAGGCTCTGGTGTCATCATTGATGCCAAGAAAGGCCATATTGTCACCAATTACCATGTCATCAATGGTGCCGACGATATCAAAGTAAAACTGCATGATGGTCGAGAGTACGATGCAGAACTCATCGGCGGCGACCAGATGTCTGATATCGCGCTATTAAAACTCGAAACAGCCAAAAACCTTACCCAGATAAAAGTCGCAGATTCCGACAAATTGAGAGTCGGCGATTTCAGTGTGGCTATCGGCAACCCATTTGGGCTTGGTCAAACCGTAACATCCGGTATCGTTTCAGCGTTAGGACGTAGCGGTCTCAATCTAGAGAACTTCGAAAACTTCATTCAAACCGATGCCGCGATTAACAGTGGTAACTCTGGAGGTGCGTTAGTGAATCTTAACGGTGAACTGATTGGTATCAACACGGCCATCCTAGGACCTAACGGAGGCAATGTCGGTATCGGCTTTGCCATTCCATCCAATATGATGACAAACCTGACTGAACAGATTCTCGATTTCGGTGAAGTAAAACGCGGCATGCTTGGTGTCCAAGGTGGAGAGGTCACCTCGGAATTGGCTGAAGCGCTTGGTTATGAGTCCAGCAAAGGTGCTTTTGTTAGCCAAATTGTACCCGACAGTGCTGCAGACAAAGCAGGATTGAAAGCGGGCGATGTCATTGTCTCCATTAACGGTAAGCGTATTGATACTTTTAGTGAGTTAAGAGCCAAAGTAGCCACCCTAGGTGCAGGTAAACAGATCGAGTTAGGCGTGGTTCGTGACGGTAAGCATAAGACCTTTGACGTCACGCTTGGTGAATCCACAAATAGTAAGACACAAGCTGAAAAGCTCCATGAAGGACTTGCCGGTGCAGAGCTCACCAACACAACCGACAGCGATTCAGCGACAGGCGTCAAGGTATCAAGTGTCGCTCAAGGTTCGCCAGCAGAAGCTTATCAGCTTCTTAAAGATGACATCATCATCGGGGTAAACCGCCAACCAGTTAAGAACCTTGCTGAATTTAGAAAGATTCTTGAAAAACAACCTGGCGTATTGGCACTTAATATCCAGCGAGACGATAGGACTATCTATCTAGTTATTCGATAGCCATACGTCAGCGTAATTACAGGGAGGCTCAGTAAGTTTGCTTTAAACTTACTCAGTCTCCCTTTTCTTTAGATCAATCAAAATGCTATGCTTCACTGATAATCAAGTCAGTCATCCATTGACGGATGCTTCATACCTTACTTGTTGAAGAGGGAAACATGCTGTCCTTTCTATTTCGTTCTATTTCCCTTGGACTCGTTTCAGCGGCGCTTATTCTTCTCGCATTCCCGAGTTTAAGGCCGGCGATTGTTGCAGACGTCACGAACCCTCAAGTCGATAATATTGGCTCTCTTCAGATCTCATTTAACCAAGCGGTGCGACGAGCTGCACCCGCTGTGGTCAATATTTATAGTCGTAAATACGCAGAAAGCGATCGCAACAAGCTACTAACTCAAGGATTAGGTTCAGGGGTGATTGTTAGCGAAAAAGGCTACATCATTACCAACTTCCATGTTGTTGCTCAAGCTGACCAAATAGTCGTGGCACTTCAAGACGGACGAGTAGCGGCCGCACAACTTGTCGGCTCAGACAAACGCACCGATATTGCGATACTCCGAGTCAGCGGTGACAACTTACCTGTTATTCCACTGAACCCGAATTACAAAGCAAATGTCGGCGACGTGGTGCTGGCTATCGGTAACCCATACAACCTAGGGCAAACGACAACCTTTGGCATTATCTCTGCAACAGGTCGTTCTTCGATCAGTGCAGATGGTCACCAAGCCTTTATCCAGACTGATGCCGCAATCAATGAAGGTAACTCAGGTGGTGCACTGGTTAACTCACAAGGTGAGCTCGTCGGAATCAACACGGCTTCTTTCCAACAAGCTACCGACATGGAAACCTACGGGATCTCATTTGCAATCCCCTACTCACTTGCTAATAAAATCATGGAGAAGATCATCGCCGATGGTCGTGTCATTCGTGGTTATATTGGTATCGACGGACAAGACATCAATTCGGTGACATCACGCTTGCTCGGTACTAAGAACATCGGTGGTATTGTTGTCTTAGGCATTGACCCGAATGGTCCTGCAGCCGATGCCGGCTTTGAAGCACAAGATATCATTATCAGCATCAACAACACCCAAATTAGCGGACGACAGAGCGTAATGGACATTGTTACTGACCTTCGCCCGGGTACTATCATTGATGTTGGTGTATTGCGCAAAGGTGAAAACAAGACACTCAAGGTCACCATTACCGAAGACACACGCCTGTAGTCTTTATTTAGTTTGATTGCTAATAGCTAGTAACTCAAACCGCCAATTACAGAGACAAAAAGTATAGATACAAAAAACCCAGCTCTTAAGCTGGGTTTTCTTTTATCAATCAAAGCTAATGATAAACTCAATCAAAACTAGGCGTCACTAGGTTCATCGATATCGATGCGAGTCACACGCTGCAAACCTCTTGGGAGCAGACCACCACGACGACCACGCTCACCACGGAAGTTTTCAAGATCCGCAGGTTTCAAGCCAAGTTTACGTTTACCCGCGTAAATAGTCAGCGTTGCATTCTCTGGAATAGCCATCAGATGCGATACAAACTCTTCACGCTCTTTTGCTTTCGCAGAAGGGATGTTGATGATCTTGTTGCCTTTACCTTTGCTCAGCTGAGGTAGGTCTTTAATAGGGAACAACAACATACGGCCTTGGTTAGTAATCGCCAGAATCTGGTTACTGTCCAAGTCTGCAATAGGGCTTGGCAACATCACTTCAGAAGCTTGTGGCAAGTTAACTAACGCTTTACCGCTCTTGTTCTTAGACAGCAGATCGCTACCCTTACAAACAAAGCCATAACCAGCATCAGAACCGACTAACCATAGCTGTTTATTCTCTCCCATCACCACTTGGCGAATCGAAGAACCCGGACTGACGTTCAGGCGGCCTGTAATTGGCTCACCTTGGCTACGTGCCGACGGTAATGAATGAGATTCAAGGGAGTAGCTTCGGCCATCACTGCCAAGGAACACCGCTTGTTGGTTACTCTTACCCTTAGCACTCGCTAAGAACTTATCACCAGATTTGTAGTTCAAGCCTTCAGCATCAACTTCATGCCCTTTAGCATGACGAATCCAACCTTTCTCAGACAACACAACCGTGATTGGTTCGCTTGGTACTAAGTCGCGTTCTGTTAGCGCTTTCGCTTCAGCACGCTCAATCAGAGGTGAACGACGATCATCGCCGTATTTATCTGCATCGGCTTGGATTTCTTTCTTGATCAACGTATTCAAGCGACGCTCTGAACCGAGTAGCTTTTCAAGCTTTTCGCGTTCAGCTTCAAGCTCTTCTTGTTCCGCTCGGATTTTAAACTCTTCTAACTTAGCTAAGTTACGAAGTTTAATATCAAGAATCGCATTGGCTTGAATTTCAGAAATGTTGAAACGGCTCATTAATACAGGACATGGTTCGTCTTCTGTACGAATGATTTCAATCACTTCATCGATATTAAGATAAGCAGCAAGCAAACCTTCTAAGATGTGCAAACGTGCTAGTACTTTATCTAAACGGTACTGCAAACGACGGCGAACGGTCGTGCGACGGAACTCAATCCACTCTTTCAGAATTTGAACTAGGCCTTTAACTTGAGGACGATTGTCTAAACCAATCATGTTCAAGTTAACGCGGAAGTTTTTCTCTAGATCCGTCGAAGCGAATAGGTGACTCATCAATTGGTCACAGTCGATACGGTTTGAACGAGGAACGACAACTATGCGCGTTGGGTTCTCGTGATCCGATTCATCACGCAAGTCGTCAACCATTGGCAGCTTCTTAGCGCGCATCTGGTTAGCAATTTGCTCAAGTAACTTCGCACCTGACACCTGATGAGGTAAAGCCGTGATAACAATATCAGAGCCTTCCTTGTGCCAAACCGCGCGCATCTTGATGCTGCCACGTCCAGTACGGTAGATCTTTTCGATGTCCGACTTCGGCGAAATAATCTCAGCCTCTGTCGGGTAATCAGGGCCTTGAATGAAACCCATCACATCTGGAAGTTCAGCTTTCGGCGTATCAATCAAGTGAATCGCTGCGTTCGCCACTTCACGGACATTGTGAGGCGGGATGTCAGTCGCCATACCTACCGCGATACCAGTGATACCGTTCAGAAGAATATGAGGCAGACGAGCTGGCAACATTTGAGGCTCTTTCATGGTGCCATCAAAGTTTGGTTGCCAATCAACGGTACCCTGACCTAATTCACCTAGCAGAACCTCAGCAAACTTAGACAATTTCGCTTCGGTATAACGCATTGCAGCGAACGATTTCGGGTCGTCCGGAGCACCCCAGTTACCTTGACCGTCTACCAATGGGTAACGGTAAGAGAAAGGCTGCGCCATCAATACCATGGCTTCGTAACAAGCAGAGTCACCGTGTGGGTGGTACTTACCTAGAACGTCACCAACGGTACGAGCTGATTTTTTATATTTCGATGCAGCCGATAAGCCCAGCTCAGACATCGCGTAGATAATACGACGCTGTACTGGCTTCAAGCCATCACCGATATACGGCAATGCACGATCCATGATCACGTACATTGAGTAATTTAAGTAGGCATCTTCGGTGAACTTGCGCATTGGCAACTGTTCAACGCCATCATATGTAATTTCGTTAGACATCCATTATACCTCGGCCATATCACCGTTAGTCTGTAGCCATGTACGGCGATCATCTGCACGTTTTTTACCAAGCAGCATGTCCATCATCTCGTTGGTCGCTTCGTTATCATCAATCGTTAATTGAACAAGACGACGAGTGTTTGGATCCATGGTGGTTTCACGCAACTGAAGTGGGTTCATTTCACCCAGACCTTTGAATCGTTGCACGTTGATCTTGGCTTTCTTCTGCGACAGTCGCTCAAGCACACCATCTTTCTCTGCGTCATCAAGTGCGTAGAACACTTCTTTACCGCAATCGATACGATACAGAGGGGGCATTGCCACATAGATATGACCCGCTTCAACCAATGCATGGAAATGGCGAGTAAATAGTGCACATAGCAGTGTCGCGATATGAAGACCATCCGAGTCCGCATCGGCAAGGATACAGATCTTACCGTAACGCAGGCCTGACAAGTCATCGTTATCAGGGTCGATACCCAGAGCAACCGAAATATCATGTACTTCTTGTGAAGCCAATACTTGGTCCGCTGACACTTCCCATGTATTTAGGATCTTACCGCGAAGTGGCATAACCGCTTGGAACTCACGATCACGTGCTTGTTTAGCAGAACCACCCGCCGAGTCCCCTTCCACGAAGAAGATTTCGGTACGACTTAAATCTTGAACCGAACAATCGGTTAGCTTACCCGGCAGTGCTGGGCCTGAAGCAATCTTCTTACGCACAACCTTTTTGCTTGCGCGCATGCGACGGTGAGCATTCGCAATACAAGCTTCAGCTAACTGTTCTGCCAGTTGTGGTTTTTCGTTCAACCACAAGCTAAAGGCATCTTTTACCACCCCAGACACAAACGCTGCGGTTTGACGAGAAGAAAGACGTTCTTTTGTTTGACCAGCAAATTGCGGATCTTGCATCTTCACCGATAAGACGTACGAACAACGATCGAAAATATCGTCACCCGTTAACTTAACGCCACGCGGTAGAAGGTTACGAAATTCACAGAACTCACGCATTGCATCAAGCAGGCCTTGTCGAAGACCGTTTACGTGTGTACCACCTTGCTTAGTTGGTACTAAGTTCACGTAACTCTCGGTGATCATATCACCGCCTTCTGGCTGCCAAATAATCGCCCAGTTCGCCATTTCTGTTTCAGCAACGAATTCGCCAACATAAGGTTCCTCAGGCAGTAAGGTGTAACCTTTCACACCTTCTGCAAGGTAGTCTTTTAGACCATCTTCATAGAACCATTTATGTTCTTCACCGCCAACCTTGTCGATAAAGGTAATTTCTAAACCTGGGCAAAGAACTGCTTTTGCACGTAGGTTGTTAATTAGACGAAGTGTCGAAAATTTAGAGCTATCGAAATATTTTGGATCTGGCCAAAAATGTACCGTCGTACCGGTATTGCGATGACCACAAGTACCTGTAACAGTAAGATCCGTTACGGCATGACCACCTTCAAGGGCAATTTCATGTACCTGACCGTCACGGCGAACCGTCACTTCAACACGTTTTGACAACGCGTTTACCACCGAGATACCTACCCCGTGCAAACCACCTGAAAACTTGTAGTTATTGTTCGAGAACTTACCGCCAGAGTGGAGCTTAGTTAAAATCAGCTCAACACCTGAGATCCCTTTTTCAGGGTGGATATCAACCGGCATACCACGGCCATCATCCGTCACTTCTAACGATTGGTCAGCATGCAACACGACTTTAATCTTCTTAGCGTGTCCCGCTAGTGCTTCATCAACCGAGTTATCAATGACTTCTTGGGCAAGGTGGTTTGGTCTTTCTGTCTCGGTATACATTCCCGGGCGATGTCGCACGGGGTCGAGACCTTCAAGTACCTCGAGGTCTTTTGCATTATATTGTTCAGTCATAATACGGAGTTTACTCAAAAAGTTTGCGTCAGTTCGCTGGCTCTAGTTTGACTAAAGCGAAATCATTACTATGAACCGTCATAGTAGAGCGAACGAGCGAAGTATTGGGGAATATAGTCTGGAAGCTGAGTAATGATGTCAAGCTAGTTCAAAAACTAAGGCATCAAACTATGATATTTCACCACTGATAGATGAAATAACAGTCAAACAAGAGAAAATTACTTGATTGCTGAAACAGATTAAAGATTTAGAAAGGTGATGATTTGTTGGGGGTAGCGTTCAAAATTAACAAAGCTATGATCCCCCCCCTCTTCTACTGTCTGTACTGCACCTTGGTACTTCTCTACCGCTTGTCGGTAATCCAGAACTTCGTCTTCCGTTTGCTGAAGTAACCAGAAGTCACTCGGCTGAGCGATAGCCGGAACCTCTAACGCCTTCAGTTCATTGATATGTTTTGTTTCCAGAACATATCGCTCTTCTGTATATGGATTTACTTGTTCACCTAAATAGTCAGCAAGAAGCTCATACGGCTTAACGGCTGGGTTCACAACCACAGCTTTAAAGCCATAGTGACTATTCAGCCATGTTGAAAGATAGCCACCCAACGAGCTACCTACCAACGCTATCTGATATTGCTCTTTATATTGCTCCACCAGTTGCTGCAAATAAATGGCCGCTTGCTGAGGAAAACTCGGCAGTTGAGGTGTCATCACCTTGATATCAGGACGATGCTCCGCGCAATAGTCAGTCATCACCGTTGCTTTGTGAGAACGTGATGAACTGTTAAAACCGTGAATATAGAGAAGCAGTGGCGGCTTAGCGGCTTGCTGTTCAGAATCAAACATCAATAACCTGCCGCTTCAAAATCAGGTAAGAATTGTCCATGAGGTAAACGGCGTACTTGCGTACTTACTGATCCATCTTGATGCAATTCAATCTCTCTCCAACCAGGCGACAAAGTATCAACCGCAAAGTCATCTGAGTTAGGTTTGAATTGCACACAAGTCGACGGTGTTGCCATGACTTGTACACCATGATGATTGCGATTCATATCTTGATGAACGTGACCACACAGTACCGCTTTCACATTGGTGTGCTGTTGAACCACTTCCCAAAATTGATCAGCATCTTTCAGATTATGTTGATCCAGCCATGCACTGCCAACCAATAGTGGATGGTGGTGCAGCAGAACCAAGGTATTACGTTCGGGAAATTCGGTTAGCTTTTGTTCTAGTAGATCAAGCTGTTGATCACTGAGACGTCCGTGAGGCACACCAACCACTTGCGAGTCCAGCATCACCATCTGCCAATTATTACCTAGCAAGACATGCTCAACGCATTGTATTTGTGGTGATGGTAAAACACTGCCCATATTCGGTTTGAAGTCATGATTCCCTGGCAACCAGTAACACGGTTTATCCAAAGGTTGAATTCCTGACTCAAATTTTTGGTACGACTCAGCACTGTGATCTTGAGAAATATCACCGGTTGCTAAAATCGCTTGATAGTCAAAGCCCTGACTAACAATGGCATCGACTACAGCACGAAAGCTATCTTGAGTGTTGATGCTTAATAAGCTGCCATTGCTCGGCGCAAATAAATGCGTGTCCGTTAGCTGTACAAGCTTAATACTGCTCTCATCAAATTTTGAAGTGTGTGATAATTCCAAAATAACAAATCCAGATACGTTACTGTTTAGACTTTAAAAGTGTTTTTAAGTAGGCTCAATTAAAAAGAAACTGGAGTTCGGCTGATGCCCGTTTTTAAACAAAACGTTAACCATTCCCCAAGAAATTTGTTCAATTGAAATTTCTCATCCTTTTGCAGAAGTTTTGTGTTGGGATAGTCATATTTTGCTTTGACTCGCGAAAAATCCCCGCTAGCGCACACTTCTGCAACTCGAGCGTCGTGATATAGCCTGACAGACATTTTTGGCAAAGGAAACACTGGCATCGCGTCACTCTGACATATATCTATTAATGTGGTGTATTTTGTGACCTCATTCACTGTCAATTGATACACCATATTAACGGCTTGGTAACAGCGAACGTCACCAACCTCATGCTCAACCGGTAACAGAGCATTAAGTTTGGCATAGTTAGTCTCGTAAACTCGCATCAATTCAGCCAGATCGACATGATACGGTTTTTTGACTGCTATATTTGGCATGACGTTAATCTATCCGCTCTAACTGTAATTCTTGGTAGTTCAATTGTAGCCACTGCAGCGCAATGATCGTGGCGCCATTTTCAAACACACCGTCTTTTACTAACTGATAAGCCGCTTCGCGACTCATCACTTGCACGCGAATATCTTCACCTTCGTAATCCAATCCGTGAACCCCTTTTGCTGTCGTTGCATCAACACAACCAACAAAGACGTCGAGCTTTTCTGAACAACCGCCGGATGAAGGATAATACGAAGTAATAGGCAATACAGATCCGACGTCGACCCCCGCTTCTTCCATCGCCTCACGACGAGCAACATCTTGTGGTGATTCATCGGTATCAATAATCCCCGCAACAATTTCATATTGCCACGGGTTCTCATGCTCTAGAGCACCGACACGGATCTGTTCGACGATCACGACTTCGTCACGTACAGGATCATAAGGTAGCAAAGCGGCAGCATGTCCACGCTCAAACATCTCACGCTCGATTGGTTGGCTCCAGCCGCCCTCAAACAGTCTATGTTTAAATGTGTACTTAACCATTTTGAAAAAACCACGAAACAGCGTCTCTTTTGAGACTATTTCCACATCTTGCGGAGTAAACTCATGTCGTTGATTGTCATACTGTTGCATTTGATACCTCACTAAGTGATCTTATAGTTTACTCATTGTCCGAGTTAACTACCAAGGATAAGGTTCAACTTTTAGTATAAAACTTATAATTAAAGTTAAGTTTTAAAAAATAAATATTGCACAAGTGGACAGTTAACTGTAAAAAAGTGCAAAGTTTCGAGTAAATTACCACCAAACTGGGTTAAACTCTTTTAAAGAAAATTCCATTAAAGGCAGGAATAGGAAAATGAAAAAACTGCTTCCACTATTTATCAGTGCAGCAATTGGCAGCCTGAGTTCGTCAGCTTTCGCTGATACGCTAGCTGAGGTTTACGACCAAGCAAAACAGAACGATCCTCAACTTCTTCGTTCAGCAGCGAAGCGCGATGCCGCTTTTGAAGCAGTAACGTCAAACCGTAGTGATTTGCTACCACAAATTGACTTGAGAGCTAACTACGACATCAACCGTGGTGAGCGAAGTGATGTAAATAATGACAGCAATCAATGGGGAGCTGGAATTTACTTTTCTCAGGAGCTGTACAAGCGCTCTTCTTGGATCACGCTAGATACAGCAGAGAAAAAAGCTCGCCAAGCTGATTCTTCATACGCAGCAGAGCAACAAGCTCTGATCCTTCGTGTTGCTACCGCTTACTTCGAAGTACTTCGTGCTCAAGATAGCCTAGAGTTTGTTCGTGCAGAAAAAGCCGCAGTTGCTCGTCAACTGGAACAAACTAAGCAGCGCTTTGAAGTTGGCCTTTCTGCCATCACCGATGTGCATGATGCGCAAGCTCAGTACGATGGTGTTTTGGCTGATGAAGTTTTAGCAGAGAACACTCTGATTAATAACTACGAAGGTCTACGTGAAATCACAGGTCAAGAGCACTCTAACCTAAACATCTTAGATACAGACCGCTTCTCAGCAAGCAAGTCTTCTGAATCTGCTGTTGCACTGGTTGAGCAAGCTCAAGAGAAAAACCTGAAGCTATTGGCATCACGTATTGATCAAGACATCGCTAAAGATAACATCACGCTAGCAAGCTCAGGTCATCTACCTAGCCTAACGTTGGACGGTAGCTACTCTCTTGCCGATCAATCAAGCAGCCCTAGTGATTACGACCAAGATAACCTAAACGTTGGTTTAAACTTAGTTGTTCCTCTATATACGGGTGGTAGCACAACTTCTTTGACTAAACAGGCTGAATACAACTATGTTGCAGCAAGTGAAGACCTAGAGGCGACTTACCGTAGCGTTGTAAAAGACGTTCGTGCCTTCAACAACAACATCAGCGCTTCAATTGGTGCGCTACGCGCTTACGAACAGTCTGTTGTTTCTGCTCAGTCGGCTCTAGAAGCTACAGAAGCAGGTTTTGATGTAGGTACTCGTACTATCGTTGACGTACTAGATTCAACTCGTCGTCTATACGATGCCAACAAGAACCTTTCAGATGCTCGTTACAACTACATCCTAAGTGTACTTCAGCTTCGTCAAGCTGTTGGTACGCTAAGCGAACAAGACATTGTTGATGTAAACGCAGGTCTAAAAGTCGCAAGTAAGTAATGCTTAAATCCTAGTTAAATACTCTAACCAGAGTCTTTAATAAAGTGACTAGATTACCGTTACAAAAATGCCGCTCAATGAGCGGCATTTTTATTATCTGTTGAAAGCTAATTCTCAGCTTAACCCAAAGGTTGAGACGAGAAAGCTAGAAGACTAAGAGTTAGCCTCGACCACCTTTAATCGCTTTAATGATTTCAGTCGTAGAGCAACCATCTTCAAAGTTAAGTACTTTAACTTCACCGCCAGCCGCAATCACTTCCGCGCCACCAGCAATCTCTTCAGGTTTGTAATCACCACCTTTCACAAGAATGCTTGGAAGAACTTCAGAGATCAAACGTTGCGGTGTATCTTCAGAAAACGGAACAACCCAATCAACCGCACCTAAACCAGCCAGTACCGCCATACGACGATCAGTTGGGTTCACAGGACGACCTGGACCTTTTAAGCGTTTCACTGATTCATCCGTATTCACAGCAACGATCAAACGATCACCTAACTCAGCAGCATGGTTCATGTAAGAGACATGTCCCGCATGCAGGATATCAAAGCAGCCATTAGTCATAACGACTTTCTCACCTTTCGCACGAGCACGTTTCACAGCTTCAACTAGGGCAGCTTCAGAGATCACACCGTAGTCAGTATCTTGGCTACCATGAATCGCTTCCGCTAACTCAATCGTAGACAACGTCGATGTACCTAGCTTGCCGACTACCACGCCAGCTGCAGCGTTTGCTAATGCACACGCTTCATCAAGTGGCTTACCTGCAGCAACTGAAGCTGCTAATACTGAAATAACCGTATCACCAGCACCAGTAACGTCATACACTTCTTTTGCTTGAGTCGGTAAGTGGAATGGTTCTACGCCTTTGCGGAGCAATGTCATGCCATGCTCACTGCGAGTCACTAACAAGGCTTCAAAATCAAACTCTTCGATTAACGCGAGCCCTTTTTCGATCATTTCATCTTCAGACTTAACCTTACCGGCAACCAGCTCAAACTCCGCCATGTTTGGCGTAAGTAATGTCGCACCACGGTAGCGTTCAAAATCTGCACCTTTAGGATCGATAAACACCGGAACGTTCGCTGCGCGCGCTTTTTGAATAAAGCTCTGCACATGCTCCAAAGCACCTTTCGCATAATCAGATAAGATTACCGAGCGTACATTAGGCAGTGCTTGCTCCATGCGAGATAAAACAAGCTCAGGATCCGTGTTCTCAAATTTGTCTTCAAAATCAAGACGGATCAACTGCTGTCCACGGCTCATGACACGCAATTTTGTGATGGTCGGGTAATCGTCCAACTCAACAAAATCACACTTAACCTTTAATGCACCCAAGGTATTTTTCAATACCTCAGCTGGCTCATCTTTTCCAGTTAAACCAACGATATGAGCATGACCACCAAGAGAGGCAATATTCATTGCTACGTTGGCAGCACCACCAGGGCGCTCTTCGTTATTTTCTACTTTAACAACGGGCACAGGTGCTTCTGGTGAAATACGGCCAGTAGGGCCATACCAGTAACGGTCAAGCATTACATCACCGACAACAAGAACGCCTGATTGGCTGTAGTCAGGTAGAATTGGTTTCATTGTGGATCTCCAAAAATCGAATCTGGCTAGAGTCTAGCACACTGATTACAGTGGCTAAACCATAGAAAAATGAGTGAAAGCCTAACTCGATAGATACTCTAGTAGCTAATAAGCAGCTAAGAAGTCGATAAGCGATCACTAAATGATAATGACGTAACCGTTAAGAAATAGTTCCGTTACGCTTCCATCCATTGCTTCCATGCCTGAACAACATGTTCCCTTTCCATTTTAAATTTATCAATCGCCACGTCCGCATCAAGGTTGAGTAGGTTTCGGTGATGGATTTCATCTCTTAATGTTGTATAGGCATTAGTTAATGCCATGCCTTGCTGTTCGTCCATGATCCCTTGTGACAACAGACTTTCAAAGATTCGTACATTGTCACACCAACGAGTCAACTTAGGTTTTTCATTACTGTATCGAAGTACTAAATATTGCGCCAAGAACTCAATATCAGTAATACCGCCCGCATCTTGTTTTAGCATGAATCGATCGGCTTTTTTTCCTCCGAGGTGCCCGCGCATTTTTTCACGCATATCGACAACGGATTTTTTAAGTACAGCTTCATCTCGAGTCAAACACAAAATCTCATGGCGAGTCTTGTTAAATGCCGAAGCCAATAAGTCATCACCATAAATCATACGAGCGCGAGTCAAAGCTTGGTGCTCCCAAGTCCACGCGTCATTATGCTGATACTCATCAAAGGCATAGGTTGGACTCACTAATAGACCAGAGACACCTGAAGGGCGCAAGCGAGTGTCGACCTCGTACAAAATACCAGAAGCAGTTCTGGTCGAGAAAATATGAATAATGCGCTGTGCCAACCTCAGATAAAACTGGCGTCCATCAATCTCTTTCTTACCATCAGTATAGATGTGTACTGGGCAATCGTGCATGAACACAATATCAAGATCGGAGTTGTAACCCAGCTCCCAGCCACCAACTTTGCCATAACCAACCACCGCAAAACCGCGCCCTTCTCGATCTTTCACATGAGTGGGCTCACCGAACTTAGCCGACACTTGCAGCCATGCTTGATTAATACCCGCCTCAACAATCGCTTCCGCTAAATAGGTAAGGTGATCACTGACCTTCATTACAGGCAAAGCGCCCGCAATATCCGCGGCAGCAATTCTCAGAATACAAGTCTGCTTAAACTGACGCAGACCTTCCATCTGCTGCTCCATGTCATCTTCAGGAATACGGGCTAGATAATCACGTAACTCGGTCTTGTAAGACTCTAAAGGCACGGGATTATAGAGTTGCTGCGGATCAATAAGTTCATCTAACAGGATTGGATAGCGACCCAACTGCTCCGAGATCATCGGGCTCGCTGTACATAAGCGAACGAGTTGAGTGAGGGCCGCGGGGTGCTCATCCAATAGCTCAAGATACGTGGTACGCGTAACAATTTTTTGCAGCAGGTGCAGTACTCGAGACAAACCAAATTCAGCATCCTTGGCGGTGTAGAGCGCTTGAAACACTTTGGGCATTAATCGATTGAGTACCTCACGTCCACGAGGGCCAAGGGTTTTCTTAGCCAAATCAGCTTTGAATTGGATAATGGTTTTCGCCGCTTGCTGCGGGTTAGCAATCGCGATGTCATGCTCTAGAACCTGCTCAATCACATCTTGCTTATGAGCCATATCCCACAACTCACTAAAGTGACTCGCGATTGGGTTAGCATCATCTTCATCAACCCCAATTAGGTCTTCGAATACGGTGTGAACATTCGCCATATGAGCACGGGTCGCATCAATCAAACCGTCCCAATCTGCAAACTGCATGGCGACAGCAAGTTGCAACTGTTCGAAATCGCCATCAGGTAATGTTTGAGTTTGCTTGTCGGCCATCGCTTGTAATAGGTTCTCAAGGCGGCGTAAAAACAGGTATGCCTCACGTAAGTGACCGACCTCTTCTGCTTCTAATAAATGAAGAGATTCAATCGCACTTAACGTCTCCAACAAACCTCGACCACGAAGGCTCGGTTCACGTCCACCACGAATCAGTTGAAAGACTTGAGCAATAAACTCGACTTCACGAATACCACCAGAGCCAAGCTTAATGTTGTTTGATAAGCCGCGACGTCGCACTTCGCTACTGATCATCGACTTCATTCGACGCAAAGATTGAATGGCACTGAAATCAATATAACGACGAAAAACAAACGGACGCAGCATCTGGCGGAGCTCTTGGTATTCAGGGTACATTTCGCTGCCCATCACACGCGCCTTAACCATTGCGTAGCGTTCCCAGTCACGGCCTTGTTCTTGGTAATAGTCTTCAAGAGCAGCATAGCTCATGACCAAAGGGCCGCTCTCCCCGAATGGACGCAAGCGCATGTCGACTCGATAACAGAATCCGTCAAAGGTTTGCTGATCAAGCGCCTTGATAATACGTTGCCCCAAACGCGTGAAGAACTGCGCGTTGGCGATACTTCTTCTTGCTCCTTGGGTTTCACCATTCTCAGGGTAAGTAAAAATTAGATCGATATCGGAAGAGAAATTCAGCTCACCGCCACCTAACTTGCCCATACCTATGATCAACATAGGCTGCGCTTCACCTTGCTCGTTACAAGGTGTGCCCCACTCTTTACAACAAATATCGTACTGCCATTGATAGGTCTCGAAGATCATCGCCTCTGCTAGCATCGACAAATGATTTAAGCTCTGTTCTAGATCCCATGAGCCCATAAAGTCACGCCAAGCAATGTAGGTCATCTCACGATTACGGAATTGACGCAGTACACGTTGACCGCTCATTTCATCAACACAACCTGAAAGTAACTCGGCCAAACGCTTACGATACCCTTCCGCACGCTCTTGGCATCTCAGCACCTCTGGCAAGGTGCTGGATAAAATCGAGTCACGCTGTAAACAATCACCCACAAAACAGCTCAAGCCTAATACACGCTTGAGATCGGCAATCAATGGCTCAGGCCAAGTGTTAATGGCGTCACTTTGATGCTCTAATAATTGCTCAAAAGCAGACTGGGAATGAGTGACGAGTAGAGAAGGCAATGGCATGTTTCTTCCTTGTGTAAGCTGCGCACCGAACAATTGGTTTGTCGGTTCGGTTCTTCAATAACGAGTTCTAAAAACTAATGATTAGTTATACCAAAGTTCTGCCAATAAAAAACGCCCACATTAGCAATGTGGGCGTTTTATCAGTGAACTTATCAAGTTGAGTCTCTATCTCTAATAACAAGTCTCCGTGGCCAAACCTCTAGGAATAGACCTATAGATCTTGCGAACTAGAGCTCAAGACCGAGAACAGGGGATTAAACCTTAAACTGCTTAATCTTACCGTCTAGCTCTTGTGCGTTGCTTTCCATGATCTCAGAAGTCTCGAGAAGCTCACCCACCACCACTACGGAAGCTTCAACAAGCTCACGAACATTGGTCAGGTTGACACTCATCTCTTCCGCGACACTAGTTTGTTGGCCCGCAGCAGTCGCGATCTGGAAGTTCATATCATTAATCTGGTTTACCTGACTTACGATGCCATCAAGCTCAGAACCAGCGTTAGTCACTAGGTCTACGCCTTCAGCGGCTTCAACAACACTCTTTTCCATCAGCTCTACAGCCGAGTTAGCACTGCTTTGTAGATGGCTAATCATATCTTGAATTTCTACTGTCGCTTGCTGAGTACGTTGCGCAAGGTTACGAACCTCATCGGCAACAACCGCAAAACCACGTCCCGCTTCACCGGCACGCGCGGCTTCAATCGCTGCGTTCAAAGCCAATAGGTTCGTTTGCTCTGAAATGCCTTGGATAGTACCAACCACACTGCCAATCGAGTCTACGCGCTCTTCTACTTGGTTTACCGCTGCTGCAGAGGCTGCGATGTCCGAAGAAAGCTCACTCATCTTAGAAACAGAACCTTGAACGAACTTCTGACCTGTTAGTGCTTGACCTGATGCTTGCTCAGTAAGAGAAGAAGCACTTTGCGCGTGCTCAGCCACAGTTTGCACAGTAGACGTCATCTCGCTCATTGCTGTCGCTAGTTGGTCGATTTCGTTAAATTCTTCCTGGGCTGAATCTTTGGTTTCGGACATGCTGATGGTCATCACTTCCGTCAGGGCAAACAACTCATCAGAAGAGGCCACCTGAGTTTTGATCATGTCATTCAACTGGACTCGAGTTTTTTCGAGTTCTCGTGCCACATCACCGTATTCATCTTTACAATCCATATGAATTGGCACTGATAGGTTCTTATCGGCCATCGTTTTAATGGCGTCATTGAGGTATTGAGTTTGGCGAAGCATAACGCGCGCTGCCGCCAATAGAAGAACCACAAACACAATGATCATCAAGGCTGTTTGCCAAGCCACTTGAACTAGGTAAGTCTCGTAATGCTGCTGTGCAACTTGTGCATTGTTAGTGACTGCAAGTAATGAATCGTAAAACGCACTTGCGTCCCATAGCTGCTTCGAAATAATCAAGATAGTGCTGAAAACCATCAGCATGATCATTTTTGGAACGAGACGGATGTCCGAGATAATCCTTTCCCACGGCTTGAATGACAGTTTAGTCATTGTCAGTTCTCCATTAACTCTTATATATTGATGGCTTCTATATCCGCGAGATGGCTATGTCAGTCAAAGTTCGCGATTTATTTTGAGCCTCGTATGAATGTTAAATAGTATCAAAGACACCACTAAGCCGATGAGCTTATTATCACTGATTCTCTCTTTCTTAGCGTTATTTGTGATCTCAGGCTTATTGTTTGCACCGATTGATAAAGAATCGAAACAAGTTCTTATCGGCCTGGACTTTATAATCTGTAGCGTTTTTCTTTTTCAGCTCACTATTGATCTATTCAGATCACAAAATAAGAAAGAATATCTAAAAGTACACTGGATCGATTTCTTGGCAAGCATCCCTATGGTCGAGCCACTTCGATTCGCTCGCATTTTTCAGATCTTGCGCGTGATTCTCGTTCTTCGGTCAGGAAAACGTGTTTTCAGGGAGCTGTTTAGCAATCGAAAAGAAACGACACTCGCCTCAATTATTTTGCTATTGGTTATTCTCCTGACCATAGGTGCAGGAACAATACTGCTGCTAGAGCACAAGGATCCCAATGCCAACATTACCACTGGCCAAGATGCTTTATGGTGGGCTTTCGTAACGATTAGTACCGTGGGGTACGGCGATCATTATCCAGTGACGAGCTCAGGCAAGTTAGTCGCTTCTCTGGTGATCATTTGTGGTGTGGGTGTTTTTGGTATGATTTCAGGGTTGATTACTTCTTTGATCACCTCTCCAACTCGCCATGACAATCAACGAGCTGAAAACAAAGAGAAGCACCTTGAGAAGATCATTGAGCAACAACAGAAAATTCTCGAACGACTAGAAAAGCTGGAACAACAAACAAAAAAATAGGGCCGAAGCCCTATTTTCAATTTCATGTTGTTATGAAACTCAGTCTTGCCAATACGGCTCAACTTCTACACTTATTTGGCGTGTCTGTTCCATCGCATGCAGAATAGACACCTCTTGACGAGCTAACCAACGCTCTAGCTGAACCTTCTCATCGCCTTCTAACTTCTCAGTCAAAGGCTCTAATGTTTTAAGTGCCAGCAAATCGTCAATACCTTGCACCATATCGGCCCATGGCAAGCGGAAACTGTTTCGTTCATCGTCATCATACAAACTCGCGAAACCAACACCAGAATATAGGTTTCTCATCAAACGATATTGCTGTTCAATATACGCTTGGCTAGTCATCACTCGCTCTGGCGGGAAAGCTTCCATCAAGTCGGCCCATGTGCGATCGAGTTGCTTAACCGAAAACCATTCGATACCACGTGCCATTTGTTCACGTGCTTTTTCGTCTAAGAATGGTTGCCAGCCACGAGACAAGATCCAGCGACTCAGATCTAGCAACAAACCCGTGTAACGAGCAGAGCTCAACAGGGTAAGCAGCTCTTCGCGATCGGGAAGTTGCTCTTGCATCTCTTTAAGTTCAGCGACCAAAAACTTACGCGCATCCAATTTACGCAGTACGTGGCCTTTATCTTCGAGCAAATCTTCGAAGTGGTCATAGCTTTTCAGCCAGTTGAGCTCTTGCTCAAGCCACTTGAGCTCTTGGCGTAAAATAGCACTCGCGCGTCTTGGGACAATACCACCATAGATAGTGAAGGTTTGACGGATGAAACTCAGCGAGTGACTGATCTCATGTAACGCTTCAATTGATTGGCGCTCGGTGAAGATCTGCTCATGATAATGCCAATGAGCGAGAGCATGCTCTAAAGATTGAATAAAACACGATTCAACGGTATCACTTTTATCAGTATCAACTAAGGTCAAAGGAGTCACTTCATCTCCTTGATAACCTTGAGCAAGGCGGTAACCCTTAGCGGCTTTGCTTAGATTACCTAAACGCATGCCACCTTGTTCACAGAATTGACGAGACAATGTAAATAGAGCATCTGTTTGACCGGACTTAAGTTCCAATTCGACTTCACAAATCGGTTCTTGCAGTTCGCCTGATTCAACAAAACCTTGATCGAATGCGACCTCGACTTGACTGCCATCAGGCATACCAATCAACCACTGCTCACGTGTGAAGTTGGTAGAAAATAGAGGAGTCAGCTCAGCTTGCAGCGTTTCGATGTCTTTACCCGCTGGCCAGATGTCCTCTGGATGTAGGGCTAGCTTAGGTTCATTGCTGTCATGTTCTGCATTGTATTCAGGCCTTTGATGCAGGCCTGCAACCACACGACCAGCCGTCTTTACGGTTTGTACAAATACGTCATCAAAGCGTCGAATGCGCAAGCCAGTATCGTGCTTACGTAACCAGTTATCGGGGGTGTCAAAGTAGATGTTACCTAGCTCACGACAACTGTGCTGAAGTACTTTAGTTTCAGCAATTTTCTTGCGTAAAGTCTCTGAAAAATCAGGAGAAACAAAAAACTTCAGTTCTATCTCGGTTTCCATAGTTATACCTTTCTGTGAAGATAGGGACAGGATATTGCCAATTTGAAAACTCAGCAAGTCAGAAATATCGCCCTTATGATGATCTAAAACAGTTTTAATGAGACATTGATTAGGTTAACATGCGCGACTTTGTAGCCATCGCTTAACATTTCACCATGAATATGGTGTATGTTGTTTTAAGGTTATTATTTATTAGGTTGGATGACCATGCCAGTAAATACAATTATGGGGTTATTTGCAAAGTCCCCAATTAAACCTTTGCAGCGTCACGTAGTATGCGTGAACGAATGTTGTTCTCACCTAGTTAATTTCTTTGAAGTTTCTTCAAAAGGTGACTGGGAGAAAGCATCAGAAATTCGAGCTCAGATTTCTCACCTTGAGAAAGAAGCTGACGTACTAAAACGTGAAATTCGCCTTAAACTTCCTCGCGGTTTGTTTATGCCAGTTGATCGCACCGATATGTTGGAGCTATTAACTCAACAAGACAAACTAGCAAACCTAGCGAAAGACATTGCTGGCCGTGTATATGGTCGTCAACTTGTCATTCCTGCTCCTATGCAAGAAAACTTCATCGCTTACGTTAAACGTTGTCTAGATGCAGCGAACCAAGCACAAAACGTAATCAATGAACTAGACGAATTACTTGAAACGGGCTTTAAAGGCCGTGAAGTAACACTCGTTGCTGAAATGATTCATCAATTAGATGTAATTGAAGATGACACGGACGCGATGCAGATCGAACTACGCCAACAACTAATGGCGATTGAAGATGGTCTGAATCCAGTTGATATCATGTTCTTATACAAAATTCTTGAATGGGTTGGTGGTATTGCAGATCAAGCACAGCGTGTAGGCGCTCGTCTTGAAGTAATGCTTTCTCGATCTTAAATCATACGCTAACTATATAACGAAGAGCATTTTTTGAACAAACCACTTATGCGCTGAGTATTTCTCTCGCTGAGCGGTTTTTTGCGTCTAAATTTGTTCCGCTTGTTATCAAACAACTAGGTATTACGATGGATATCCTTGCTAACTACGGCACTGTCCTGATTATTGTTGCAGCAGCTTTCGGTTTCTTGATGGCTATTGGTATTGGTGCAAATGACGTTGCGAACGCAATGGGCACTTCAGTAGGCTCTAAAGCTCTAACCGTTAAACAAGCGATCATTATCGCAATGATCTTTGAATTCGCAGGTGCTTACCTTGCGGGCGGCGAAGTAACAGACACGATCCGTAAAGGTGTTATCGAAACATCTCTGTTTGCAGATCAACCTGACGTACTTGTGTACGGTATGATGTCTGCACTACTAGCTGCTGGTACATGGCTACTTCTAGCTTCATACATGGGCTGGCCAGTATCAACGACTCACTCAATCATCGGTGCAATCATCGGTTTTGCTTGTGTGTCTGTGGGTACTGAAGCTGTAGATTGGAACAGTGTCCAAGGCATTGTGGGAAGTTGGATTGTCACACCATTGATTTCCGGTATCTTCGCCTATCTCATATTTGTCAGTGCCCAACGACTGATATTCGATACAGAAAACCCGCTATTCAATGCGAAGCGTTTTGTACCGGTATACATGTTCATTACTACAATGGTCATTGCACTTGTAACGATCAAGAAAGGTCTTAAGCACGTAGGCCTTCATCTAACCGGTACTGAAGCATGGTTATGGGCTGCAGGTGTTTCTGCTGTCGTCATGATTGGCGGTTACTTATACATTCAGAAGAAGTTTGCTAACCGCGAAGAAGACCACGGTTTTACTGGCGTAGAAGGTATCTTCAGCGTACTAATGGTTATCACTGCTTGTGCAATGGCATTCGCACACGGTTCAAACGATGTTGCCAACGCGATTGGTCCACTATCAGCGGTTGTTTCAACGGTTGAGCACATGGGCGAAATCTCAGGCAAGAGCACTATCGCATGGTGGATTCTTCCACTAGGTGGTATTGGTATCGTTGTTGGCCTTGCAACAATGGGTCATAAGGTAATGGCAACCGTTGGTACTGGTATTACAGAACTAACTCCTAGCCGTGGCTTTGCAGCTCAACTAGCGACCGCGTGTACGGTTGTACTTGCTTCTGGTACTGGCCTTCCGATTTCAACCACGCAAACATTGGTTGGTGCGGTATTAGGTGTAGGCTTTGCTCGTGGTATCGCAGCTCTAAACTTAGGCGTTGTGCGTAACATCGTAGCTTCTTGGATTGTGACGTTACCTGCAGGTGCTCTACTTGCTGTTGTATTCTTCTACGCAATTCAGGCTATGTTTACTATGTAATAGCCCTGACGCTAGTCAATATTAGCGTCAGAAAACGGTGAGCTTCAGTAAAGATATGTAAATACCATGTCATTATTGACTCAAACGCACAGAAAGGGAGGCTTTGCCTCCCTTCTTTGTTGCACCATATAAAAAAACTAAATATTATTTGCTCATTGAGGCTGACTCATACGCCTACCCAATTTGAATCGTTAAAGGATTTACTGTGAAAAAACTGATTAGCTTAGTTTTGTTCGCAATGCTTGCGGCTCCAGCTGCCTTTGCTCAAGACCGTTATATTGCTGACAAACTATTTACTTATATGCACTCTGGCCCAAACAATACTTTCCGTATCATAGGTAGTATTGATGCTGGTGAAAAGATTACTTACCTGCAAACTAACAAGAGCACGGGTTACACTCAGGTTCAAGATAGCCGAGGACGCAAAGGTTGGGTTGAGAGTAAGTTCGTAAGCACAAAAGAAAGTATGGCGCTGCGCATGCCTAAGCTAGAGAAAGAGCTCTCTGAAGTAAAAGGCAAACTGGCGAATGCTCGCCAAAGTGCTGACAGCGAAAAAGCAGGTCTCGCAAGCTCTCTAGACTCTCGTAACAAGCAGATTGCTGAACTAGAGCAGAACTACAGTGAGATTAGCCAACAGCTAACGAGCTCTCAAACAGAGAACCGTGAACTACGCGCTAAGCTAGATACTCAAAAAGATGACTTACTATTGAAGTACTTCATGTACGGTGGTGGTGTTGCTGGTATTGGTCTACTTCTTGGCCTTGTTCTGCCACACATCATGCCTCGTCGTAGAAAGTCACCAAACGGCTGGGCGTAAGCCTCGCATTTGGTACAGTAGGTTCAGTATCGAATATCAAAAAGGAGCACCGAGGTGCTCCTTTTTATTTGTCTGGATTTATCATTCAAGTCACAGCGCTAACATCAATCACAGTAAGTAATATCGATAGTACTAACCTTTCCACTCATACAAAGCTGGGATTTCTATTTTCTGCTGATTGAATTCAATGATTACCGATTGTGGTTTAATCTCAAGCAACTGAATACCCGGCTCGATCCATTCCCCTTGAGCAACTTCATGTCCATTCACTTTTACCCAACGCTTAGTTTCGCTACTCGAGTACATGTGAGTTTGTAAGTCTAACTTAGGTAATACACCAGACAATCTATTGCCATGTGTTTCTAAACCGATGACCTGAGAATCCATATTCCCCACAGGTCTAGAATCCATCGGTTCAGGTGAAACCGACTGCTCTCCCATCATTGATTCAAGCTTCAACGCTAAATCGGGTGGCAACTCGGTGAGGTCTAACCCTTTCAGTAAATCACGGTCCGATTGCAGCGTGACATTATCATTATTCGTTCCAGGTTGAACTGACGGTTCAATAGATAATGGATCTAAATTCGTTGCTGCTTGATTACTATTATCTACATTTGCCACGATCGCTTTCGAGTCACTAGCGATATTACCGATGTCGGTGCCCATCTTTGCATGTATCTCTTGACGCGGTAGTGCTTTCAAAAGCTGGCTTACCGGTGCCGAGCGAACAGAAAATAACGCTTCATCGCCTGCATCCACTGACACTGCATCCACTGACACTGCATCCACTGACACTGCATCCACACTGGCAATGCCAGAACCGGCAATTTGAGGCTCAAAGTCTGATTGAAGCTTTGATTCAGGCAGAGCTCCGGAGGCAACGGGGCTAGCCGAGCCTTGCTGCTGTTGATTATACGACTGATAAACCAGAACGCCGCCCACCAATAGAGAAGGCACCAAGACAAGGATCAGTCCCATTGTTAACGATGAACCTCGTTTGTTGCTAATCCCTTTAGCAGAACTAGGCACGTGATGGTTTTGGTAACCTTTAAAGCTAGGTTTATTATTAGAAGACTGTTTAAGCTCGTGCATAATACGTGACATTAGCTTTCGCCTCCTTCTAATGACATCAACTTGGGCGAGTCGAGTTGAGCTAATCTCTGCAACCTTGCTAAGGTGCGCTTACCTGCGATGCCATCAACAGACATACCCTGCCAAGTTTGAAACGCTTCGATTTTCATTTTCAATTCATAGTCAAATACATCACTGCCCGATACGTCTTCACCCAAGACTTCTGAAAGCAATAGATCAAGTAAAGCAACCGCCTCACCTTGATAGCCCTCTTTCAGGGTCTCTCTTAGCGGCTGTTTCCAAATCGCGACATAATCACCTTGCCAAATTTGCTTTAAGGTGCGCTTAGGCATCACCAATAGCTTTTCGTTGACTAGGAGCTCAACAGACTCCTCAGACGCGCCATAAAGTACAGCAAACACAGGTTCTTGACCTAATTCCAGATTAAGAACCACGGGAACTCCAAGTTCAATCAAATATTCTAAATTGGCTTGATGTTGCTCACATACAAATACACTTTGTTGTTCACTCAAACATAGCCAATCACGAAGCGAAGATTCATACCCCCAAAGCGTGTATAGGTCCCTAATTGCAAGCGTTTGATTATTCCCTTGCTTTAAGTGATTCTGAACATCTTGTGGTAGTGCAAACTTCGAAGCCTTGAGATCTTGAACCAATATAGATTTATCATCCAATATCGGTGTTTCAGCCACAAATGAGCGTTGAGTATTCGCCGCTACTTCCGTTTTCACTTCACTGGAAGTATCCGCAGGCATCCATGAACTAATATAGGTTGGGGCGAAGTTAAAGGTCGCGATTGCAAGGCCGACACTTAATGTGGCAATCCCCGCGTATTGGATTAATTTTGGAACTACATGAGTAGCTTGAGTTTTCTCGACGTGATACACATCGGCCTGAAAGGACATGACCTGCTGACAAGCTCGGTTAACCGTTTCATTACTCAGTGATTTATCACCATCATGGAAAGCCAATTGCAGCGCTTTATCACACACCAAGTTAATGAGCCTCGGAATACCATGGGTATATTGGGAGATAAGCTTGATTGAACGATTCGAAAACAACATCTGCTCACCACCAGCCGTTTCCAAACGAAACGCGATGTACTTACCCGTTTCTTCGATATTAAGAGGTAATAAGTGATAGCGACCTGTAATCCGCTGCGCGAGTTGACGTAGCTGTGTGGTTTGTAAGTGTTGCTGTAATTCAGGTTGTCCAACCAACAGCACCTTTAATAGCTTACGACTGTCGGTTTCTAAATTGGTCAGAAGGCGTAGCTGCTCCAACACATCAGCTGCAAGGTGTTGGGCCTCATCTATCACCAATAAGGTTTGAATGCCTTCAGCATGGCTATCAAGCAGGAAGTGATGAATTGCCTGACTCAGCTGTTTCAACGATGCTTGTTCAGGGTATTCGACCTCAAACTCATCACAGATAGCTTCCAGTAAATCCGTATTCGAAAACGTAGGGTTGAGTATAAGGCCAGCTTGAGTCTGATTATCGAGTGATGACAACATCGCTTTGGCGACCGTTGTTTTTCCTGTACCGACCTCACCAGTAAGCATCGCAAAGCCCCCACCTTCGCCTAAACCGGCTTGTAGGTTCTGCATCGCTTCTTGATGGCGCTGACTTAAAAACAAGTAGCGAGAATTTGGTACAATCGAAAATGGCATCTCAACGAAGCCAAAATATTCCTTATACATGTGCTGCCCTATAATTACGATTAATGGAAAGTACCATTGCTTGCAGTAAAGTCCAGCAGTGATAAAACATTTCGAGGTGATAAGTTGCAAATATACGATAGCCTACCAAAAGACAATGGGCTACAACGCTACCTAGTCGGTGGAGCGGTGCGCGATAAGCTGCTCAACATTGATAGCTATGATAGAGATTGGGTCGTGGTAGGGAGTACCCCTCAAGAGATGGAAAACCTTGGCTTTACTGCAGTGGGTAAAGACTTCCCCGTATTCTTACACCCAAAGACGAAAGAAGAGCACGCACTGGCTCGCACCGAAAGAAAGTCAGGTTCGGGTTACACAGGTTTCGAATGTTACTTTGCACCAGATGTGAGTTTGGAAGAAGATCTTATGCGTCGAGATTTGACCATCAACGCCATTGCTCAAGACGATAAAGGCCAGCTTTACGATCCTTACCATGGCCAGAAAGATCTCTCTGATCGTGTTCTAAGACACGTCTCGGATGCTTTTGTTGAAGATCCTCTGCGTGTACTGCGTGTGGCTCGCTTCGCCGCCAAACTCCATCACCTCAACTTTACGGTTGCACCCGAAACCATGGTGATGATGAGTGAGATAGTTCAATCCGGTGAACTGGCACATCTCACTGCCGAACGAGTTTGGCAAGAGTGGCATAAATCCCTTAGCACTCCGCATCCTGAAGTGTTCCTTTCTGTACTGAAAGAGTGTGGCGCATTGGCTGTTGTGTTGCCTGAAATTGACGCGCTGTTTGGTGTACCTCAACCTGAAAAGTGGCACCCTGAGATCGACACGGGCATTCACACTCTGATGGTTGCTCAGCAAACTGCGCGATTAAGCTCATCGTTACCCGTGCGTTTTGCCGCTCAAGTACATGATTTAGGTAAAGGCGTCACGCCAGAAAGCGAGTGGCCAAGCCACAAAATGCATTGCCATACAGGCTTAAAAATCATTAAGAAGCTGTGTGAAAGAGTCAGAGTGCCCAATGAATTCAGAGATCTCGCACTGTTAGTTTGCGAGCAACATTCTAATATCCACCGTGCAGGCGAGCTCAAGCCAACCACCTTTCTCAAGGTTCTGAACAAGTTTGATGTTTGGCGTAAACCAGACAGGCTCAACGACATACTGCTTTGCTGTCAAGCTGATCACGCTGGCCGAAAAGGATTAGAAGATCAGCCTTACCCTCAGAAAGCGCGTTTTGAAGTGGCTTACCAAGCAGCGCTTCAAGTCGAAGTTAAAGCGATTATTGCCGATGGTTTTCAAGGCAAAGATATTCGAGAAGAACAAGAGAAGCGCAGAGCTGCCGCAATTGAGAGCGCGTTATCAGAACTCTCTAATAGTTAATCTGCACAATGCTGATTACCATGCATTAAAAAACCCGCGACTAGGCGGGTTTTTCCGTTTCAATCTGTAGGACGAAACATTTGTCTACGTAAGTCGTGAACTTAAGTCGATTGCTACTGCATCATCAAGAAAGCAAATAGACCAAAACCTAGAATCAGGCGGTAGATAACAAATGGTGTCATGCCCATACGTGAAATAAGCTTCAAGAAGAAGTGAATACAGATATAAGCACTGATGAAAGAAACCACGATACCCGTAAGCAAGGTGCCAACATGGATAGGGTCACCACTGGTCACTAACTTCAGACCTAAGTAACCACCCGCCAGAGTGATGATTGGGATAGACATTAGGAAAGAGAATCGAGCCGCGGCTTCACGTGTGAAACCAAGGTAAAGCGCTGCAGTAATCGTCGCGCCAGAACGAGACGTACCTGGAATAATCGCCATTGCTTGAGCAAGACCAATAAACAGCGCCTTTTTCCAACCCGCTTGGTATTCGTCATCACGCAGGCTTGAGTTTTTATCCACCCACCATAGCAATAAACCAAAAATAATCGTTGTCGTCGCAATCACCCACGCACTGCGCAAATAAAGCTCAACAATATCTTTCATCAACAAACCAAAGATACACGCTGGAATCGTCGCGAGAATGATCATCCAAGCGAGCTTCGCTTCTTTACTACGATCACCTTTAAACACGGAACCAAAGAATGCGCTCAAAAGAGAGACCACTTCTTTGCGGAAATAGATCACGACGGCAGCCAAAGTACCAACGTGGACAGCCACATCAAAAGCCAAGCCTTGATCTTCCCAACCTAAAACAGCCGAAGGAAGGATTAAGTGTGCAGAACTGGAAATAGGTAAAAACTCAGTAAAGCCTTGCACCAACGCCAACATAAACGCTTCAAAATAACTCATTACTTACCTTAAAAATTATAGTGTTATATCTACGACAGAGAGCGAATCTAATTGCTGCATCTTCTGCCATATTTCACTGACGGTTCTTCCATCTTGCGGGATCACTCTCGCAGGACACAGATCATAAAGTGGTTGTGTTACAAAAGGATATTTATAGATATCACTGCGTGGTAATTCTGGTTCGCTTTCAGAAACCACGTCTCCAAACAGCACAATATCAAGATCGAGCTTTCGGTCTTGAAGTTTATGAGCATCTTGAGAGCGACCCCATTTAAACTCAATTTTACGAAGTTGCTGTGAAAATTCAGTCAATGAGAGTGATGTGTCGAGCTCTATCACAAAGTTATAAAACGAATGGCTTTCAAACCCTACAGGCTCACAATGATAGATCTTAGAGCATTTAAGGTTAGTCCCTAACGATTGAAGCTCTGTCCATGCCACCCTTGCATGCTTGTCGCGGTCTATGTTCGTGCCAACACCAACATAGGCTATTGTCATGCTTGACCTCGTTCGATGATCACACCGACGGCTTTTGCTTGTGGCACTGCGCCAGGTTTCGCTAAACGGATTTTAATCCAAGGCACTGAGAACTGAGTCATGATTAATTCAGCGACTTCTTCTGCCACACGCTCAACCAATAGGAATCGGCCATTCGCAATGTGGTCAAGTACGGCTGTACTGACTGTCGAGTAATCCAAAGCATCGACAACATCATCACTCTTACCTGCAGGGCGGTTGTCATGAGCCATTTCAATATCAAGCACAAGTTTTTGTTTAATCTCTTGTTCCCAATCGTAAACACCGATCGTTGTAATTACTTCTAGCTGTTCAATGAAAACTTTATCCAGTGCCATGACTTGTCCTTTTAGAGGTCGGATACCCATATGGGGGAAAAAAACGTATTATTCGTGTAATTCCAGATATGATATCAATTACTCTTGGATTGAGCATTATTTTCCCATCGTTAGACTTATAACCGTTTAAGGAAAAACATGACCCCTTTGGCACTTATCATGATCATTGCAGCCTATTTGCTAGGTTCAATTTCGAGTGCGGTCTTGATATGCCGAGTCTTAAGACTTCCTGATCCAAGAACGGTAGGCTCCAACAATCCAGGAGCCACCAATGTACTGCGTGTGGGCGGCAAAGGCGCCGCTGCAGCCGTGCTACTTTGTGACATGCTTAAAGGCACCATTCCAGTCTGGCTTGGCTACTACCTCAACATCGACTCGATCATTTTAGGCGTCGTGGCGATTGCTGCATGTCTTGGTCATATGTACCCAATATTCTTCCACTTTAAAGGTGGTAAAGGCGTCGCAACGGCACTCGGAGCCATCGCCCCAATTGGATTCGATCTAACGGGCATGATCATGGCGACTTGGTTGGTTGTGGCATTTTTGTTTCGTTATTCTTCTTTAGCGGCACTGGTTACTGTGTTGCTCGCACCTTTCTACGCTTGGTTAGTCAAACCTCAATACACACTACCTGTGGCCATGTTGTGTTGTTTGATCGTACTACGTCACCATCAGAATATTCGTCGCCTACTCGATGGCAGTGAACCAAAACTCGGGCAAAAAAAATCGGCTTAAACTGTCATGTCTAAGCCGAACCATTTTTAAACCGAGATAAATTTAAACCGACACAAGTCTCAATCGATCAATACTATTCAGTCTTTAAGAGCTTACAGCAGATGTTTATCTAAAAACGTCTTCAGCATTGTGTTCACAAACTCTGGTTGCTCTAGCGAGCTAATATGACCAGCACTAGGAATCACCACTAACTCACTGCCCGTAATGCAATCGTGCATTAGGTATGACTCTAGTGCCGGACGTGGCTTATCTTCTTGTCCAACGGCAATCAAAACAGGCAGTGCAAAGTTCTCTACCGCTTCAATCATATCGCGGCGCCCAAACACCATTCGACCGATTCGTGCGACTTCTTCTGCTTTCTCACCCTCAAGTGATGATAGCTGCTGAGTAAAACCTTCCACTAAAGCTGGTGAGTTAGTTTGAGCATCATTGGCGAAGAACAGTGGAACAACCGCTTCTACAATCGGCTGAGGAACCATTTTGGTTTGAGTAATGGTGTCTAACATGCTGAAGTATTTAGCATGAGCAACTTCTGGCTCTAAACCAACAAAGGTATCCATAAGTACCAGAGACTTGATTCGTGCAGGAGCTAACTCCGCCAACTCTGTTCCCCACATACCGCCAACCGATAAGCCAACCACAGAGAATTCTTCGATCTCTAAATGATCAAGCAGAGCCAAAACGTGCTGAGCGTAATCTTTCAAGTTACGCATCGAAGCTGGTGCAGCTTGAGACTCACCATGAGACCAAAGCTCTGGAACAATACAGCGATACTGAGTTTTTAATGCATCGATCTGCGGTTTCCACATTGCACTATCCCAAAGGTAGCTGTGACCTAACACAACAACAGGGCCTTGACCTTCATCTAGGTACGCCATCGACTGATCGTCTACTGTAAACTTGTTCATTTTCTTCCCTAATCTCTATTAGCAATTATTTATCGACACATAGTCGGTAAACTAGGATATAAAAACGGCCGCACAAGGCGACCGTTTATCGAAATACTATGGTTTATTTGGCGATTGGTTATGATTAAACAATCGGCTCTAGCTGGTCAATTGGCCAACGCGGTGTGGCATGGACAGATAAATCAGCCGTTTCACCATTCTTCAGGCGCTGCATGCCCGCATAAGCGATCATCGCACCGTTATCTGTACAGAACTCAGTGCGTGGGTAGTACACCTCTCCACCGATTTTCTTGGCTAATGCTTCAAGCTCAACTCGTAGTTGTTTGTTGGCACTCACACCGCCAGCAATCACGATACGTTTCATACCCGTCTCTACCAACGCACGCTTACACTTGATTACCAAGGTCGCACAAACCGCTTCTTGGAACGCATAAGCGATGTCAGCACGAGTTTGGTCATCATTGTCATTAGCACGAATGGTATTTGCCGCGAACGTTTTCAAGCCCGAAAAGCTCATATCTAGACCCGGACGATCGGTCATTGGACGTGGGAACTTAAAACGACCTGGCGTGCCTTTTTCTGCGAGTCGAGATAGCAGTGGACCACCAGGGTAATCTAAACCCATTAGCTTCGCGGTTTTATCAAACGCTTCACCCGCCGCATCATCAATCGATTCACCAAGAATTCGGTATTCACCAATGCCTTTCACTTCTACCATCATGGTATGACCGCCAGAAACCAGCAGAGCAACAAATGGGAATGGTGGAGGATTGTCTTCTAGCATTGGCGCAAGAAGGTGACCTTCCATATGGTGCACTGGCACAGCAGGCACGCCCCACGCATAAGCAATACTGCGACCAATCGTTGCGCCCACAAGCAATGCACCAACCAAACCAGGGCCAGCCGTGTAAGCCACGCCATCAATGTCTTTCGACGTTAGATTCGCTTCTGCCAATGCCGCTTTAATCAGTGGAATAGTTTTTTTTACGTGGTCACGCGACGCTAGCTCAGGTACTACACCACCGTAATCGGCGTGCAGTTTTACTTGGCTGTATAACTGATGAGAAAGCAGCCCTTGCTCATCATCATAAATTGCGATTCCTGTTTCATCACAAGAGGTTTCAATACCAATAATGCGCATAATTTTCTCGGCACGCTTTCGTCTAAAATGGGAAATTAGCGCAATATTACCCTGCCTAAGCTCTTCAAACAAATATTGTACAGACTATAATCGACAAAGTGCTTTACAAAGCCACTGTGATCGGATTAAAATTCCGCACCATTTTTGATCAAGCTGGTTAATGACCAAACGCGAATAGAGAGTTAGCTCGATGGGTAACTTCTCTGATTTGGTACTGAATAACCAGCGATAATGAATAACCCCTGAGGTGAAAGGCATATGCCAATAGTTAAAGTACGTGAAAACGAACCGTTCGACGTTGCACTACGTCGTTTCAAGCGCTCTTGTGAAAAAGCAGGTATCCTTTCTGAAGTGCGTCGTCGTGAGCATTACGAAAAGCCAACTACAGTTCGCAAACGCGCTAAAGCAGCAGCTCAAAAGCGTCACGCTAAAAAGCTAGCTCGCGAAAACGCACGTCGCGTTCGTCTGTACTAATAACTTAATCCATAAGGACTGAGTTATGGCTCTTATTGAACAACTCAAAGAAGAGCAAAAATTAGCGATGAAAGCCAAGGACAAACCGCGCCTTGGCACTATCCGCTTAGCTCTTTCAGCAATTAAGCAACGTGAAGTTGACGAACGGATCACTCTGAACGACGACGACATTATTGCTATATTAGTTAAAATGGTTAAGCAACGTCGCGATTCTGTTGCTCAATATGAATCGGCAAATCGTCAAGATCTTGCTGACGTGGAAAAAGCAGAAATTACGGTACTTGAAGGCTTTATGCCTCAACCGCTAACTGAAGAAGAAGTTATTGCACTACTTGATAGCGCAATTGCAGAAGCTCAACCTGCGGGCATGCAAGACATGGGTAAAGTAATGGCTATCTTGAAACCACAAATTCAAGGGCGTGCAGATATGGGTAAAGTTAGTGGTTTAGTTCGTTCTAAACTCGCTTAATCCCAAATCAAATTGCAACAAGCCGTGCAATCCTTCGGAACGCACGGCTTGTTTGTATCTGTAACCTATTCAAACTATTATTATCCACACTCTCAGTTAGTGCATTTTTCTAAGGTTTTATGGCAGGACACATCCCGCGTAGTTTCATCGATGATCTCCTAGCGCGTCTCGACATTGTCGATATTGTGGACGCACGCGTGAAACTTAAGAAAAAAGGCAAAAACTATGGTGCTTGTTGTCCATTTCACAACGAGAAGACCCCTTCTTTTAGCGTAAGCCAAGAAAAACAGTTTTATCACTGCTTTGGTTGTGGCGTACATGGCAATGCCATCGACTTCATTATGGAGTTCGAACGTCTCGATTTTGTTGAAGCGATTGAAGAGCTGGCCTCATTTTTAGGACTTGATGTTCCTAGAGAACAGCGCAGCGGTGAAATATCCACGGCGCCAAGAGCCAACAGCGAACAAAAACGTAACCTCTACGATTTGATGGGCGGCATCAGTAATTTTTACCGCTCTCAGCTGAAAATCTCAGCGAACAAACCTGCGATTGATTACCTAAAAAATCGCGGTCTTTCTGGTGAAATCGTACAGAAGTTTGGCATTGGCTACGTCGCTGATGAATGGGACTTGGTTCGTAAGAACTTTGGCCAACAAAAAGAAGCCCAAGACATGCTCGTGACTGGCGGCATGTTAATCGAGAATGATAAAGGCAACCGATACGATCGATTCCGTGGACGCGTCATGTTCCCGATTCGCGATCGTCGTGGTCGAGTGATTGGTTTTGGTGGTCGTGTCTTAGAAGACGGCACACCGAAATACCTGAACTCACCAGAAACGCCGATCTTCCATAAAGGTAAAGAGCTTTACGGCCTTTATGAAGTGCTGCAAGCCTACCGTGAACCGCCGCAAATACTTGTGGTTGAAGGTTACATGGATGTCGTGGCATTAGCGCAATATGGTGTTGATTACTCAGTGGCATCACTGGGCACCTCGACAACCGGTGACCACGTTCAAATGTTGTTCCGCCAAACCAGCATAGTGGTTTGTTGTTACGATGGTGACCGAGCAGGTAAGGAAGCGGCGTGGCGCGCACTCGAAAATGCGCTTGAATACCTGAAAACAGGTAACACGCTCAAGTTTCTATTTTTACCCGACGGTGAAGACCCAGATAGCTATATAAGAGAGAATGGCCAAGAGGCCTTCGAACAACTGGTACAGAATGCGACACCGCTTTCTACTTACTTGTTCGATAATCTTATTGAGATACACAAGTTGAACCTGGGAACAACGGAAGGGAAGTCGGCACTGCGAGCACACGCAAGCGCCTTGATTAACAAAATCCCTGACAGTTATTTCCAAGAACTGCTCGAAAAATTATTGGATGAGCGTACTGGTTTTGATAACCAACTGAGACGAGCTCGTGTTCATACTAAGAACCCGACACCTCAACCGCATAAAGAACTAAAACGCACTCCAATGCGAGAAGTTATCGCTTTGCTTATCCAAAATCCGAGCTATGCTGATATGGTACCGGATTTATCAAGTGTCAAAGGCTTACAGTTGCCTGGACTAAGTTTATTCGTCGAAGTACTTGATAAATGCCATGCGCATCCCCATATCAACACAGGCCAATTATTAGAGCATTGGCGACACAATAAACATGAGGCGCTTCTGTCTCGTCTCGCGAGCTGGGAAATCCCCCTCGACGAAGACAATCAAGAAGACATATTTTTAGACTCATTGGACAATATCCTTGCCCAGTGCGTTGAAAAACAAATTGAAAACCTGCAGGCCAAAGCAAGAAGTGTCGGTTTATCAGCCGAAGAAAAAAGGGAGCTACTAGCTTTAATGCTAGATCTAAAAGCGTAACCCTGTTTGATTAGTCAGCATTTAATAAATTTGTTAACATAATTGGTTTGCATTTGAGAATGCAACGTCCTTCACCAGACCTGAAGTTGGATATCATCTATGGATCAAAATCCGCAGTCACAGCTTAAATTACTTGTTATTAAAGGCAAGGAACAAGGCTATCTGACCTACGCCGAAGTAAACGACCACCTACCTGCAGAAATCGTGGATTCTGAACAGGTAGAAGACATCATTCAAATGATCAACGACATGGGTATCAAGGTAGTAGAAACTGCACCTGACGCTGATGATCTAGCACTTAATGATGACGATGCCAATATAGATGAAGATGCAGCTGAAGCTGCTGCTGCTGCGCTTTCAAGCGTAGAAAGCGAGATTGGCCGTACAACTGACCCAGTTCGTATGTACATGCGTGAAATGGGTACAGTTGAACTACTGACTCGTGAAGGCGAAATCGACATTGCGAAGCGTATTGAAGATGGTATCAATACTGTTCAATTATCTGTAGCTGAGTACCCAGGCACGATTCCATACATCTTGGAACAGTTTGACCGCGTACTCGCTGAAGAGATTCGTTTAACAGATCTAATCAATGGCTTTGTTGACCCAGACGACGATGGCACAGCTGCGCCAACGGCGACTCACATCGGTTCAGAGCTCGCTAAAACTGATCTAGAAGACGAAGACAAAGAAGAAGCAGAAGACGACGAGGAAGAAGAAGAGGAAGATACAGGTATTGATCCTGAGCTTGCTCTTGAGAAGTTCACAGCACTTCGTACTAGCTACCAAAACCGTCAACTAGCAATCAATGAATACGGCCACGAAAGCCCGAAAGCAACGCTTGCAACAACAATGATGCAAGACGTATTCAAAGAATTCCGTCTGACGCCAAAACAGTTTGATTACCTAGTAAACGAACTGCGTACTTCAATGGATCGCGTACGTACTCAAGAACGCCTAATCATGCGTCAAACGGTTGAGTACGGCAAAATGCCGAAGAAATCTTTCATTGCTCTATTTACTGGCAATGAATCTAGCGAAGCATGGTTGGACGAAGTTCTTGCTTCAGACAAGCCATACGCAGAAAAGATCAAACGTAACGAACACGACATCCGTCGCTCTATCCAAAAGCTGGATATCATCGAACGTGAAACGTCTCTTACTGTTCAAAGCATCAAAGATATCAGCCGTCGTATGTCTATCGGTGAAGCGAAAGCTCGTCGTGCTAAGAAAGAGATGGTTGAAGCGAACTTACGTCTAGTAATCTCGATTGCTAAGAAGTACACAAACCGTGGTCTACAATTCCTGGATCTAATTCAAGAAGGTAACATCGGTCTGATGAAAGCGGTAGATAAGTTTGAATACCGTCGTGGTTACAAGTTCTCTACTTACGCTACGTGGTGGATCCGTCAAGCAATCACTCGTTCGATTGCCGACCAAGCTCGTACTATCCGTATTCCGGTTCACATGATCGAAACGATCAACAAACTAAACCGTATCTCTCGTCAAATGCTACAAGAGATGGGTCGTGAACCACTTCCGGAAGAGTTGGCTGAGCGCATGCAAATGCCTGAAGACAAGATCCGTAAAGTACTGAAAATCGCTAAAGAGCCAATCTCAATGGAGACACCAATCGGTGACGACGAAGATTCGCACCTAGGTGATTTCATCGAGGATACAACGCTAGAACTGCCTTTAGACTCTGCAACGGCAACAAGCCTGCGCGGTGCAACTAAAGACGTTCTTGCAGGCCTAACGCCTCGTGAAGCGAAAGTACTGCGTATGCGTTTCGGTATCGACATGAATACTGACCACACTCTTGAAGAGGTTGGTAAGCAGTTCGACGTAACTCGTGAACGTATCCGTCAGATCGAAGCAAAAGCACTGCGTAAACTTCGTCACCCAAGCCGCTCAGAAACTCTGCGTAGCTTCCTAGACGAGTAATTACACGCTTTAGTGTGGTTAGCTTTTAAGCATAAAATAAAAAAGGTGAGCGTTGGCTCACCTTTTTTGTGCCTACGTGATTTAAGTGGCTAAGATGTAAGCGGAATTGCCCCTCATAGTGTCTAGACACCATTGATTGGTTCCCCTATAATCTATGCCCTACGGCCCCTTAGCTCAGTGGTTAGAGCGCACGACTCATAATCGTTCGGTCCCCAGTTCAAATCTGGGAGGGGCCACCAAATTAGAAAAGCCAGAACAATTCACACTGCTCTGGCTTTTTGCTTTTCTGAAGCTGCACAACTCACAGCTATGTTTCCTACAAATAACCAATCGTCCCACACAATTCCAATTCCCTCTCTGTGACTAAATATACTTTTCTTTTATAAAAAAATCGGCAATATGAGAGTACGTAAATAATTCAATCGTTCAGGGAAGAAACATGAAAGACGAAACGCTCTCGATTCACTTCGGCTACGACACTGATCCAACAACCAAATCGGTTGCGACACCTATTTACCAAACCGTTGCTTACGAATTCGATGACGCACAACACGGCGCTGACCTCTTCAATCTTGCGGTACCCGGTAATATCTACACTCGCATAATGAACCCAACCAACGATGTGTTGGAAAAACGCATGGCGGCCTTAGAGGGTGGTATTGCAGGCTTAGTGGTGAGTGCGGGCAGCGCGGCGATCAACTATGCCATTCAAACGTTGGCACAAATCGGTGACAACATCGTTTCAACGCCTCAGCTTTACGGCGGTACTTACACTCTATTTGCTCACATGCTGCCAAATCAAGGGATAGAAGTTCGCTTTGCCAAAGACGACAAACCAGAAAGCTTAGCGGCACTGATTGATGAAAAAACCAAGGCGGTTTACTGCGAAAGTATCGGCAACCCAGCAGGTAATATCATCGACTTAGAACGTGTTGCCGAACTTGCTCACGCAAAAGGTGTGCCTGTGATTGTCGATAACACGGTAGCAACACCTGTACTGTGTAAACCTATCGATTTTGGTGCTGATATTGTGGTGCACTCGCTAACTAAATACGTTGGTGGTCACGGAACAACACTCGGTGGCGTAATTGTCGATTCAGGAAAATTCCCATGGGCAGAGCATAAAGATCGCTTCCCAGTTTTTAATCAGCCAGAGCCTTCTTACCACGGTGTGGTGTACACCGAGGCTTTTGGTGACGCCGCGTTTATTGGACGTGCTCGAACCGTTCCACTGCGTAATACGGGTGCAGCACTGTCGCCAATGAATGCCTTCATGCTAATGCAAGGTCTAGAAACGTTGTCGCTACGCATGGAGCGACACACAGAGAACGCACTAAAAGTAGCAGAGTACCTTCAGCAACATGAGAAAGTGAGTTGGGTGAGCTACGCTGGTTTACCAACGTCTGAGTTCTATCCGCTGGCTGAGAAATACATGCAAGGTAAGCCGTCTGCCATTTTATCTTTTGGCTTGAAAGATGGTTATGAAGCAGGTGTTCGTTTCTATGATGCGCTACAAATATTCAAGCGCTTGGTGAACATTGGCGATGCAAAATCTCTCGCTTGTCACCCTGCTTCTACAACACACCGTCAATTAAGCGAAGCGGAACAAAAACAAGCGGGTGTATCACCAGAGATGATTCGCCTCTCAGTAGGTATCGAGCACATTGACGATATCTTGGCTGACCTAGAGCAAGCACTTAATACTTAACGCTTAATAACAGGAAAGCTAGATCTAACACTGATCGTTAACTAACAGACACAAAAAAGCCCATCACAGGATGGGCTTCTTATTATCTATATTCCGGAAAGCGTTAGAACTTTTCTCAAGCAATTGTTCATTACTCAGCTATGTAAGAAAGTGGCCGAACGATAAAGGTTTAAACTCACTAGAAGTCCATAAACGAGAGAACCATGCACAAAATGATGAAGCCTTTTTCTAGGTCACTTTTTCGTATTAACTTTCATTTGAAGTTTGGGTATTCGCCATCAGGCGATTTAAAAGTAATTCTCACATGGACCATGTATAGCATCCAAAGTTCGAATTCTTTCTAAAATCAATACTGTTGGTTTTGTTTCCTAAATTGCTCTGGCGTTACTCCGGTAAGCTTGCGAAACATTTTAATAAAAGATGACCCTTGACTATAACCCAGTTGAAAAGCAACTTCGTTAATTGATATAGACTCCTTTAATAATGCCATAGCTTTAACTAACTTTGCCCGTTGGCGCCAATCACTAAAACTCATTCTTAGCTCTTTTTTAAAACGTCGAGCAATCGTTCGTTCGGTACTAAATACACGCTTTGCCCACATCGCTAAACTGGAGTTATCGGAAGGATTTTCCTGGAGATGAGCCATAATAGGGGCGAGCAATTTATCATCGCTCGAAGGGAGGTAATTTTCTATGGGCTCAGTTTTCGCGAGCCTTTCCATTAATACATGGCTTAAACACCTATCTTCCTCGGTCAACACCACCGTTGTTTTTCGTTCTACCAAATCATCTATTATTGCTCTTAATAATGGTGTTAGGGGGATCATACAAGCCTGCTTAGGTAGGCTTGGGCTAATACTTAAAGCGATATTAATAGCGCAGTACTCGACATCACTTCGATTAAAAGCACGGTGCTGCTGCTGTGCTGGGGTCCAAATTGCATAGTTAGCGGGACAAACCATTTTTTGCTTATCTACCTCTATCTCAAGTACACCTTGTTTGATTAGATGCAACTGCCCCCAAGCGTGTGAATGAGGCAAAGTTTCGGTTTGCGCCTCAAGAAAAAAATAATGAAAAAACACATCAGTAGGGAGCGTTTCATCCAGTCTCGGCATAAATGTTTTGCCTGTCGTGTTAGCTATGTTCTCTGTCGTGAACGGCATACAGCTTTCCCCTTCGTTGATGTGACAATTCTGTTAGTTGATCTTCCGAAACAAGTCCCCACAACAGAGATTATTATGAATATTTTATTTCCTATTGCCGCCGTATTTATATGGGCAGCAAATGCTGTAATCAGTAAATTAGCAACCAGTGTGATAGAGCCTGGTGCCATAGCTTTTTATCGTTGGCTTTTTGCACTGTTAATCCTATTACCATTTTGCATTAAGCCAGTATGGCAACAACGAGAGCAAATAAAGCCACTTATATTAAAATTAACGATCTTAGCTTCACTCGGTATGGTCCTTAATCAATGTCTAGCGTATTACGCTGCACATACTACTAGCGCGACAAATATAGCGGTGTTCTTATCATTAATGCCATTGTTTGGATTGTTTCTTGCGGTTCCACTCTTGGGTAGCAAATTGAAAAAACAGGCACTATTTGGCGCCGTAATCTCCCTCTCAGGGTTAACGTATATGTTGAGTAAAGGTAATCCGGTGAGTTTGTTGTCTGATGGTATAAAACAAGGTGATGGCTTAATGCTTATCTCTAGCTTGGCCTATGCTCTTTACTCAGTTTTGCTCAATAAATGGAAGCTGCCATTAAAACCTTGGACGTCTGTTTTTTGCCAAGTCGTTATTGGTGCCCTGATTCAATTACCTTTATTATTGAGTAGTGACTCCTACCTAATCGCAGTTGATGCTTTTCCTATGGTGATCTTTGCTGCGGCTTTTGCTTCAGTTCTTGCCCCTTGGTTTTGGCTTCAAGGTGTACAGCGTATTGGCGCTTCACAAGCCACATTATTCATGAATCTAGTTCCTGTGTTTACGGTCCTAATTAGCCTTATCTTCCTTGGTCAACAACCAACTATGTACCATTTGATTGGCGGCGGTTGTGTTCTAGTTGGACTGTTGATTGCTCAAATGAAAACTCTATCATTACGAGTAACCTTGAACCCTGAAGCAGCCTAATGGAAGTTAGTTTAATTTAGGGTGACTTAAACGTTTAGTTAGTGGTTAAAATCCATCTCCAATATGAATTATAGATGGATTGGGAAGAAAAGAACCTAACACCATTTGGGCTCTTTTCTATTCAGACTCAAAAGCCCGAACTAGTAAACCATCGCCAGATACTTGGTAAGTACCCGGTTCAATAAACAGAGATTGCCCAGTAGACAAAGTGATATCATTAAGTTGGGCTGTACCTTTCACAACTAATAAAATGGAGCGAGTCGGCACATTAAGCGGTTGCTTATCTTCAGTGGTTTGGCGTAGTGCTAAACCGAAGTTGGTCTCTGTAGGTTGTAATACTCGGTCGTGATTGATGACACTCGCCACAAGCTTTTCGGGGGTAAAAGGAGCAAATTGCGTACAAGTGATCAATTCCGCTGTATCGATATGTTTAGGTGTTAGTCCGGCTCTTAATACGTTGTCTGAACAACCCATTAATTCGACGCATGTACCTTTGGTATAGGCGTGAATAGTACCCGCTGGAAGGTACATTGCCTCGCCAGGCTCTAGAGTTAAACAGTTCATGTAGAGTGGTGCGAGTATGCCTATATCATTTGGATAGTAATGAGCAAGTTCAATAACCTGCTGCCACATTGGAACATTTCTAGTAATCGCAATCGACAGTACTTTAGAGATAACATCCTGCTTTTCAGAGAATGAAAGCTGGAGCAAAGAGATCACTAAATCCTGATGATTGAACCCACCCTTTTGAACAATCGCTTTCAATGCCTCTGACTCAACTAAGTTCAAATTATCCGTAATCTCTTCTAACTCTCGAAACCCGACCATAATTTTAAACGGGGATAATGCCATGACCATTTCAGGCTTAGCATAAGCATCTTTGTAATTCCGATGCGGTGCATTTAGGGGGATATTAAGAGCACTCTCACGCGCAAAACCCTCTTCTGCTTGTTGCTCGTTTGGGTGAACTTGCAGCGATAAAGGTTGAGATGCACTGAGTACCTTAAATAAAAAATTCAGCGGTTTCTGCTCTAGGAACAGGTCTAAGCCTTGCCACAATTGATCATTGACCTGTATTTGTGATGGCAAAGAAGAATGTCCACCAAGCCACAGCTCAGCAAGTGGATTATTCTCTTTTTTTTCGAGGCCAAACAGCCCGTAAAGTAAGTGAGAACCCCATTGGTAATGTTGTTGTCCAGCTTCTAAGCGGTATGTATTCATTGAGTTAACTCTTTTATCGCTAAAATGAGGGCGGATAAGCCTTGTTCTACTTTGCTACGTGGACAGCCTAAATTTAAGCGCACAAAATTCTTACCTACATCTCCATAGGTGCTGCCTTGCATAATTGCTACTTTATGCTTTTTGATTAGGCACTGATTTAGCGCATCCATATCAATAGAGAGCGAAGAAAGATCAATCCAAGCAAGATAAGTCGCATCTGGGATCTGATATCCAATCATTGGAAGTTGAACTGCCAAAGTATCTTGTACATATTGATGATTTGCGTATAAGTAGGTTTTTAATTCATCAAGCCATGGCGCGCCGTGTTGATATGCCGCCATTAAGCCAATCACACCTAAAATAGATGGTGAAGAAAGCCCATCTATCTGTTTAAGGTTAAATAGATAATTTTCGCGTGCAGAGTCTTCTGCAATAAAAGCATAAGAGCCATTTAAAGCCGGGATATTGAATGATTTGGATGCGGAACTAACCAAAGCCCAACGACTACCAGCATCAAATCCTTGCCAAGGAGTGTGAGGCTTAAAGCTCACATCCATATGAATTTCATCACTAATCACCGCAACATTATGCTTAATACATAACTTTGCCATTTTTATTAGTTCTTCTTTACTCCACACTTTTCCCGTCGGATTGTGCGGGCTACATAGCAATAAAATAGTGTTGTTAGGGTCAGCTAATTGGGTTTCAAATTGCACCCAGTTAACCTGGTAGCCTGAGGGTGAGGCTTGTAATGGACTCGCGACAATATTGCGGTCTAAACCTAAAATCATTTTATCGAACGCATCATAGGCCGGAGTATGAATAAGAACTCCTTCACCAAGACGACTCCATTGCCTGATAAGCTGGGATACGATGTAAATAACAGAAGGACCGTAGACTAAATATTCATCGTTGAATTCAGCATCAAAACGATTTTTGAACCACTGAGTCACCGCATTTTTGAAATCACTGTGATTCCAGCGACTGTAACCCAATACGGGGTGTTTTAAACGCGAGTGTAGCGACTCAATTACCTCTGGAGCAGCGGCGAAATCCATATCAGAGATAGTAAATGGAAGGAGATCGGCTTCACCGAATCGATCTTCGACATAATCCCATTGAGTACAATAACTGCCTTTACGATCGATCTGCTCAGAAAAATTGAACATAGTAGAGACTCCCAAAACTCATCATGAGCCCAAAATTTGAAGTGGAGAAGAGGCGGAAGAGACTCCCGCCTTAAGTAAAAAGACTAAGCTGTTGTTACCATTAAAGATTGCATCTCATTTTTCACTAAGTGAACTTGAGTACCAATAACTACTTGTAAGCTATGCTCATCAAGCTTCACTACCCCAAGAGCACCGTAAGACTTAAGTTTTGCATCATCAACTAAGCTCATGTCAGCCACAGTCAAGCGTAAACGAGTGATACAGTTATCAAGTGATGTAATATTTTGTGCGCCGCCAAGAGCCGCAAGGATTAGTCCACCTTTACCACCTTCAGTTGCAAGAATAGTTTCAGCTTCTTCAGACACAACCGCTTCTTCAGCTTCACGACCTGGAGTTTTAAGGTTGAATTTAAGGATTGCGAATTTGAATACAAAGTAGTAAACCGTGAACCAGATGCTCGCAACAACAGGAACCAAGTACCATTTCGTAGCAGTGCCTTGAAGAATACCGAACACTAAGAAGTCAATAATGTTGCCATCTGTGTTACCAATAGTCACATCAAGCATGCCCATAATCATGAAGCCGAAACCAGTAAGCATTGCGTGGATGAAATACAAGGCTGGCGCAACGAATAGGAATAGGAATTCAAGTGGCTCAGTAATACCACCTACTACACAAGCAACGACACCAGAGAGTAATAGAGCTTTAATTTTGCTGCGGTTTTCAACTTTTGCACAGTGGTACATAGCTAGAGCAGCACCAGGAAGACCACCTAAGAATGCCGGCATTTTACCTTGCGATAGGAACGCGGTTATTGATGGAGTGAAGCCTTGAGTTTCAGAACATGCAAGCTCGGAATAGAAGATATTAAGCGCGCCAGACACACTTTCACCACACACTTCCATCGTGCCACCGGCTTCAGTGAAGCGAATAAGCGCCACAAGGATGTGATGAAGACCAATAGGAAGAAGTAAACGTTCACCAGCACCAAAAAGGAAAGGACCAAAGTCACCAGCGCCTGCAATAGCGTAACCAATGCCGTTAATACCAGCAGCAAAATATGGCCATACAAAAGGAACCAATAGACCAACTAGACCTAAAGTAATGGTTGAAATAATAGGGACAAACCGTGCACCGCCAAAAAAAGCTAAAGCATCAGGCATTTTGAATGTGTAAAAACGAACATGCAATTTTGCCACGATAATACCGACAATAACGGCACCAAGAATACCAGTATCGATAGAGTCAGTACCTAAGATCGATTTCACACCGTAAGCTTGACGTTCAATATCGCTATCAAGTACGCCAGTGACCGTTAGGTAGAAATTAATCGCTAGGTTTAGCGCTGCATAGCCAACTAAACCCGAAAAAGCTGCTACCCCTTTTTCTTCACGAGCGAGCCCCATTGGAATCGCAATAGCAAACATAACAGGTAAGTAGATAAACGCTACTAGGCCAATTTTAGTCATCCAAATAAAGATATATTGCAAAGCAATATTATCAAAAAATGGCATCGCTTCTTTTAGTGCCGAGCTGGAAAATGAACTGCCAACCCCAAGAAGAATGCCCGAAAATGCGAGCAAAGCGACGGGAACCATGAAGGTTTTCCCTAGGCTTTGTAGAAATTCCCACAACGTTGTTTTATTAGCTTTTTGTTGCATAGGTTGTCTCCAGTTAAATACTTAAGAATAAAGTCAGAGATCATTCAAAACGTAGGATAAGGGGCGAATGTACTCTGTATTTGAATGCAGAATACACATGATAAAAATGTGGTGAAACGTTTTACCACATTTATTGTGATCGTGATCGAGATAATTTTTCAATCTGTATATAAATACGATAGAATAGGCGAGGTACAGGTGGTTTTATTAGGTGTAACGTTTTATCAATTTTTGATAAAGAAGAGCTATGACAAATAAAAAAGCAAATATTAAGGACGTCGCAGAACGAGCTGGAGTCTCAGTGACAACCGTTTCGATGGTACTCAGTGCTAAAGGACGTATATCTACAGATACGATCGACAAGGTTAATCAAGCAGTACATGATCTCGGCTATATAAAAAATCGCAGTGCATCTAATTTACGCTCACAGAAGTCGGCACTGATTGGATTAATTCTAAGAGATATTAGCGATCCATATTATGCAGAGGTCACCGCAGGTTTAAGTGAAGTATTGGAAGATAAAGGCTACATGCTTTTTCTTGCCCAATCGGGAACGAACCAAGATAAATTTGATCAATGTATAGCAACTATGGTGGCGCAGGGCGTTGGGGGAATTGTGTTCTGCCCAATCCGTGATATCGGGGTTCCTAACATCGATAAAGTAAAAGAGCTAAATGTACCCATTGTTTGTGTGGCACGAGCAAAGGTAGGACAACAAATAGATTTTGTTGGGCCAGATAATATGCAAGCGGCAAAAATTGCCACCGAATACCTTATCAAACAGGGACACCGCCAAATTGCTTATGTCGGAGGGCAATCTGACTCGTTAAGCCGAGCAGAACGTTTAGGTGGTTATTGCAGCACATTAATGCAGTTTGGCTTGCCATTTAAACCTGAATGGGTAATTGAGTGTGATAAAAGCCAAACAGCTTCAGCAGAAGCGGTCAATCAGTTGATTAATAAAAACCCAAAGATAACCGCTTTACTTTGCCATTATTCTTCAACAGCATTTGGGGCAGTGTACGGTGTTAATCGTTCCAATCGTAGTGTTGGTAAAGATAACTATATTGGCCAACAAGTTGCAATCATTGGTTTTGATGATGTGCCGGAAGCTGAACTGATCCAACCTTCTCTAACTTTTGTTTCTACGCCAGTTCGTGATATTGGACGTGAAGCAGGACATCGATTAATCAGTCAACTTGAAAATAAAGATAGCATTCCGCAAAGTGTTATTTTAACGCCAGAGTTAATAGCGCGCGACTCAGCATAATATGACAGCAATAAGTACCGCGACAGTGAAATAAACCACGAAGTCCGTTAACGCATCTCGTTGGTTAAGTATTTACAGCTAACTATTGAAATTGCTTCCTCAGCTATTTTTCAGCAGTATCGTAACTCGTAGCTTCCCCATACGTGATACAAAAAACCTCCAACTAAGTAAGTTGGAGGTTAACGATTAATTTATAGTTCAAACTTTCTTGTCTACCGACAACCCGATTAAAGCCGATCTTTTGCTTTACTCTACCGTTACGGCTTTTGCTAAGTTACGCGGTTGGTCGACATCGGTACCCTTGATTAGTGCTACATGATAAGACAGCAGCTGCATCGGTACTGTGTAGTAGATAGGTGCTGTTACTTCACTTACGTGAGGCATCTTGATGATCTTCATGTTCTCATCGCTTTCAAAGCCTGCGTCTTCATCTGCGAATACGTAAAGTAGACCGCCGCGAGCACGTACTTCTTCAACGTTTGATTTCAGCTTCTCTAGCAAGTCGTTGCTTGGTGCAATAACGACGACTGGCATATCTGCATCGATAAGAGCCAAAGGACCGTGCTTAAGCTCGCCAGCCGCGTATGCTTCTGCGTGGATGTAAGAGATCTCTTTCAGTTTAAGAGACGCTTCCATCGCGATTGGGTAGAACTCACCACGCCCCAAGAACAGTGTGTGATGCTTATCAGCAAAATCAGGTGCTAGCGCTTCGATCTCTTTATCAAACGCCAATGCTTTCTCGATATCAGCAGGCAGTTGATGCAGTGATTGAACGATTTCCGCTTCTTTCTCTTCATTGATACGACCTTGTAGACGACCAATTGACGTTACCATCATCAGCATAGCCGCTAGCTGTGTTGTGAAGGCTTTAGTTGAAGCAACACCGATTTCAGTTCCTGCGCGAGTCATGAAGGCAAAATCAGATTCACGAACTAGCGAAGAACCCGCAACGTTACAGATAGTCATTGCCGACATGTAACCTTTTTCTTTTGCAAGACGAAGTGCAGCAAGCGTATCCGCCGTTTCACCAGACTGAGACAGAGTCACCAATAGGCTGTTCGGGCGAACAACGAAATCACGGTAACGGAATTCAGAAGCAATCTCTACATCACAGCTTACGCCTGCTAGAGACTCAAACCAGTAACGAGCTGCCATGCCTGAGTTGTAAGACGTACCGCATGCGATGATCTGCACGTGTTCTACCTTGCTTAGGATCTCTTCAGCTTTAACACCGATTGCATTAGTGATCACAGAAGTGTCAGAGATACGACCTTCCATTGTGTTGATCAGCGCTGTTGGCTGCTCAAAGATCTCTTTCTGCATGAAGTGACGGTATTGACCTTTATCACCAGCATCGTGCTCTGCGTTTGATTCAACGATGTCACGCTCAACACGCTCGCCCGCTACATCAAATACCGTTACATCACGACGAGTAACCTCAGCAACATCACCCTCTTCTAGGTACATGAAACGACGAGTTACGCTTAATAGCGCTAGTTGGTCAGAAGCAAGGAAGTTCTCGCCCACACCAAAACCGATAACGATCGGGCTACCTGAACGAGCAACAACGATACGGCTAGGATCTTTACGATCAACCGCCACCGTGCCGTATGCACCATCTAATTGTTTCGCGGTCTTTTGAAGCGCTTCAACCAATGAATCAGAAGTACGAAGTTCCCATTCAACTAAGTGAGCGATAACTTCAGTATCCGTTTGTGAAGTAAACACATAACCACGCTCTTGAAGAAGAGCGCGCAGTGCTTCGTGGTTTTCGATAATACCATTGTGTACAACAGCAATATCACCAGACATGTGTGGGTGTGCGTTTGCTTCAGAAGGCTCACCGTGTGTCGCCCAACGTGTATGAGCGATACCAGTACCGCCAATAACATGTTGTTGATCGACTGCGTCTGCTAGCTCTTGTACTTTACCAAGGCGGCGTACACGAGTTAGGTTAGATTCGCTATCAACTACAGCGACACCCGCTGAATCGTAGCCTCGGTATTCTAGGCGGCGAAGGCCTTCTACTAAAATTTCGGCTACATCACGCTGTGCTACTGCACCAACAATTCCACACATAGTTTCACTCCATCAATTTCGTTTTATTCCTATTGGCAGCAAGCAAAGGCCAGATCTTTATCAAGATCAACTATAGGAAGGTAAATGCATAATACTTAAATTTGTTTTTACGCTGGATCGGTCAGGATCACTCGAACATCATGTGATTCGATACTTGCTTTGGATTCTTCGCCTAAGTCTGTATCGGTAATTAAGATGTCAATGTGTTCCCATGCCAGCTCTAAGTTCGGGATCTTTCGTCCCACCTTTTCCGACTCAACCATCACGATCACTTCTCGTGACACTTCAGCCATTACTTTACTTAGACCAACCAATTCATTGAACGTGGTTGTGCCTCTATCAAGGTCAATACCATCAGCCCCGATAAATAGTTGATCAAAATCGTAAGCTCGAAGTACTGATTCTGCGACTTTGCCTTGAAAAGAATCCGAATGGGTATCCCAAGTGCCGCCGGTCATTAGCAGTGTTGGTTCGCTTTCCAACTCATTAAGTGCATTAGCAACGTGCAACGAGTTGGTCATCACAACCAAACCACGCTTGCTATTGAGCTGCTGAATTAGCGCTCCTGTCGTGCTACCACTATCGATCACAATGCGGTTATGGTCGCGAATTAAATCTGCTGCGGCTTTCGCCAATGAAATCTTTCGAGTCGAAACTTGTGGACCCAGTTCTTCGTTGACAACCTCTTTCGGTAATGAAATCGCACCACCATAACGGCGCAAAAGCTGACCATTTTTCTCTAAAGACGCCAAGTCCTTTCTAATCGTGACCTCTGAGGTTTCGAACTTAGCGGATAATTCATCAACACTAACCTCCCCTTTTTCATTCACTAGGTTAGAAATTGCATGTCTTCTGAGCTGGGTGTTTCGTTTCGACATTTAAAAAAGGCCATTAAGTTTCGATATGAAACATATTATAGTTACAACGAAACTATTTAGTCCATTTATTTTGATCCAAAAAATTAATAAATAGCGATAAAACCTTGTCCTAAGACAATTGTTAAGCAGTGATATTGAACTCATTAGGTGGTAGAATCCGCACCCGAAAAGAAAAAAAATTACAAAACTGACTGTTATTTTTTTGCAACTTACCGCCTATATAGTGGGGTAAGTCACAGAAAACCGATATTGAATCAAAATCTTTTGGTCATAAAATGACTAAAATTGATGAAAGACTTACAACTCTGAAGGACATATTGGAAGTCCCGCGCTTTTACACAACAGGCACAAAATGTTGATGTAGCGGACCAATCTTCAGAACTTAAATAAATTTCAAATTGTAACAATACTTACCGGAGAGTACCTTCCATGAAAAAGACCAAAATCGTATGTACGATTGGCCCTAAAACTGAATCTGTAGAGAAGCTAACTGAACTAGTAGATGCTGGCATGAACGTTATGCGTCTTAACTTCTCTCACGGTGATTTCGCAGAGCACGGCACTCGTATCGCGAACTTCCGTAAAGTAATGGAAAATAATGGTGAGCAACTTGCGATCCTTCTAGATACTAAAGGTCCAGAAATCCGTACTATCAAACTTGAAGATGGTAACGACGTAGATCTAGTAGCTGGTCAAGAGTTCACTTTCACAACTGACGCAACAGTTGTTGGTAACAAAGACGTAGTAGCAGTAACTTACCTAGGTTTCGCTAAAGACCTAACAGCAGGTAACACTATCCTTGTTGATGATGGCCTAATCGAAATGGAAGTTATCGCAACAACAGAAACTGAAGTTAAGTGTAAAGTTCTTAACAACGGTGCTCTAGGCGAAAACAAAGGTGTTAACCTTCCTGGCGTTTCTGTTCAACTTCCAGCTCTTTCTGAAAAAGACAAAGCTGACCTTAAGTTTGGTTGCGAGCAAGGCGTAGATTTCGTTGCTGCTTCTTTCATTCGTAAAGAAGAAGACGTTAAAGAAATCCGTGAGCTTCTAAACGCTAACGGCGGCGAGAACATCCACATCATTTCTAAGATTGAAAACCAAGAAGGTGTAGATAACTTCGATTCAATCCTTGAAGCTTCTGACGGCATCATGGTTGCTCGTGGTGACCTAGGTGTTGAAATCCCAGCTGAAGAAGTAATCTTCGCTCAGAAGATGATGATCGAGAAGTGTAACCGCGCACGTAAGATGGTTATCACTGCAACTCAAATGCTTGACTCTATGATCAGCAACCCACGTCCAACTCGTGCTGAAGCGGGTGACGTTGCGAATGCAATTATGGATGGTACTGATGCAGTAATGCTTTCTGGTGAAACTGCTAAAGGTAAGTACCCAGTTGAAGCTGTAACTATCATGGCTCAAATCGCGAACCGTACTGATTCAGCTCTTAAAGCTGAGCTAGGTTCTCGTCTAGACAGCCCACGTCTACGCATCACTGAAGCAGTATGTAAAGGCGCTGTAGACACAGCAGAGAAGCTAGCTGCTCCTCTAATCGTTGTTGCAACTGAAGGCGGTAAGTCTGCACGTTCAGTACGTAAGTACTTCCCAACTGCAAACATCCTTGCTCTAACAACTAACGAAAAGACAGCTGCACAGCTAGTTCTTACTAAAGGTGTTAAGCCAGTTCTTGTTGACTCTATCGAGAACACAGACGCGTTCTACATCAACGGTAAAGAAATCGCTCTACAATCTGGCCTAGGTAACAAAGGCGACATCGTAGTTATGGTTTCTGGTGCTCTAGTCGCTTCTGGTACTACAAACACAGCATCTGTTCACGTTCTATAAGAATGAACCGATTCGCATAAAATATAAAAGAGGGCTTCGGCCCTCTTTTTTTATGAAACAAAATCTTGCCTAACTTTTCAGTACGCTGTATTATCAATCACATTAGAACTACGTACTGTTAAACTCCAATAAACTCTTCCTAAGAAACGGATTAGCAGACTAGAAATCAAATATACATGAGGTTTGTAATGTCTAGTCCTACGCTTACTGACAAAGTATCAAAGATGATTCGCCAAGATATTCTCAATGGTGAATTAACCCCAGGTAAAAAACTCGTTGTAGCTGATCTCAAAGCACGATACAACGTCGGCGCATCTCCAATTCGCGAAGCCTTAGTGCAGCTATCTTGGAGTAAATACGTAAAGCTAGAGCCACAAAAAGGCTGTTGGGTATCACCGGTATCAAAGAAAGAACTCAATGACCTATATGAAAGCCTTCGTGTTGTCTCTTCTGTTCTGCTTAAAAAGGCAATTTCAGCAGGCGATGAAAGCTGGGAATTGGAAGTATTAACCTCCTACCACAAGCTATCACGCATACAATATGTCTCAGAAGAGTTTGATTGTGTTGAGTGGGAAGAGCGTCACCAGCAATTCCATGCAGCGTTACTTGAAGGCGCAGACTCAGAGAACATGTTTAAGTTCTTTGATGATCTTATCAATCAAGTAAAACGCTACCGCTTCCTAGCGATGTCAGCGAAAAGCGCGACTGATGATCTGTTCAATATTGATGAGCATGAAATGATCATGAAACTAGTACTTGCGAAAAATGTCGATCAAGCGACAGAGCTCTTGGATCAACACCTGTTAAGTTCAATGAAACGAATTGAAGAAGTTATCGAAGCCGCATAATGCCAAGATAGATTCTAACCACATAAAAACGGAGCCTAATAGCTCCGTTTTTTATTTCCAGCATTACGGCTGAACTACCACCCAAAAAACTCTTTGTGATGAGTATTGAGTAGCACAACCATAGGTAAAAAATACAATGCACTCAGTTGAAAGCCAAGAACGGCTAATATACCTATGGTTAACCTCACTAAAAAATCGACAAACATACCACGCCTCTTTCAATCAGACTGTATGGTTATCGTTCAGTTTAGTTCAAATCATCGAGAGCATTAGACTTTAGTCTAATCATATAAACTTTGTGGATAAACGATGCTTACTTCCAGAAAGCAAAACGGCCCAAATTAAGGGCCGTTCGTATCAGTAAAATCGCTATTTTTTCAAACGATTAAATGCTCTGTTTTAGCTTAAAAGCAGCTTTAAATCTTTCTTCGTTAGGCTTTCAACGCTCGTTCACCACGTGCGATGCCAACAACCCCACTTCGAGCCACTTCAAGTACTTCCGTTACTTCAGACAATGCCTGAATGAAAGCATCCAGCTTCTCGCTAGTGCCGGCCATTTGAACCGTATATTGCGAAGCCGTCACATCAACGATTTGACCACGGAATATATCCGCTGTGCGTTTCACTTCAGCGCGAGCAAAGCCGCTAGCGCGTACTTTTACCATTAGAAGTTCACGCTCGATATGCTCAAGCTCAGACACTTCTTGTACCTTAAGTACGTCGATTAACTTGTGTAGCTGTTTTTGGATCTGCTCAAGCTGCATTTCGCTCGAGTTAGTGGTGACATTCAGACGAGAAAGCGTTGGATCATCCGTAGGGGATACATTCAAAGACTCGATGTTGTAGCCACGCTGAGAAAACAAGCCAACCACACGAGATAGTGCACCAGGTTGGTTTTCCATTAATAGTGAAAGGATGTGTCTCATATTATGTTCTCTCCGTTTTGCTTAGCCACATGTTATCCATACCCTCGCCTTTGATCTGCATTGGGTATACGTGCTCGGTGTCATCCACACTGATATCGACAAATACCAAACGGTCTTTCATCGCTAGTGCTTTTTCCAAACCTGATTCCAGTTCATCCGGAGATGAAATACGCATGCCAACGTGGCCATAAGCCTCAGCGATAGCAGCAAAATCAGGAACAGAGTCCATATATGAATTAGAGTAACGACCTTGGTAAACAATGTCTTGCCACTGTTTTACCATGCCTAAGAAACGGTTGTTAAGATTAATAATCTTAACGGGAATATTGTATTGCAGCGCAGTCGACAGCTCTTGGATATTCATTTGAATACTCCCGTCACCAGTAACAATCACAACTTCTTCATCAGGTTTCGCAAACTTAACGCCCATACCAGCAGGTAAGCCAAAGCCCATCGTGCCTAGACCACCAGAGTTAATCCAACGGCGCGGCTTGTCAAACGGGTAGTACAAAGCAGCAAACATTTGGTGTTGACCTACATCAGAAGCAACATAGGCATCACCATTGGTTACTTTATGCAGCGTTTCAATAACTTGTTGTGGCTTAATTCGACCCGACGTTTTGTCATACGCTAAGCAGTCACGTTCTTGCCACTGTTTAATTTCATTCCACCAGCTTTCCATCGCTTCTGCATCGTTAGTTCCACCTTGCTCAATAAGCAGGTTAACCATGCTTTCTAGTACTTTTTCCGCTGAACCTACAATCGGAAGATCCACTTTAACGTTCTTAGAGATAGAAGATGGATCGATATCAATGTGCATGATCTTCGCATCAGGACAGTATTTATCTAGGTTATTGGTCGTTCGATCATCGAAACGTACGCCAATACCAAAGATCAAGTCCGCATTGTGCATCGCCATATTGGCTTCATACAAACCATGCATGCCCAACATACCCAAAGAATTCTTATGAGTACCAGGGAAAGCGCCAAGCCCCATTAGGGTACTTACCACGGGTAAATTCAGTGCCTCTGCTAATTTTAACAGCGGCTTATCTGCCTCAGAAATAACCGCACCACCACCGACATAAAGTACCGGTTTCTTCGCTTCAAGAAGGGCTTTTAGCGCCTTTTTGATCTGACCTTTATGACCCGTAACCGTTGGGTTATATGAACGCATTTTGATCGTTTCTGGGTATTCATAAGGAAGCTTAATTTGTGGGTTTAAAATGTCTTTTGGCAGGTCAATAACCACAGGACCTGGACGTCCTGTCGTTGAAATATAGAATGCTTTTTTAACGACTTCAGGGATATCTTCCGCTTTCTTAACGAGGAAGCTGTGTTTAACGATCGGGCGTGATACACCAACGATGTCACACTCTTGGAAGGCGTCGTTACCAATAAGGTTATTTGGTACGTTACCAGAAATAACAATCATTGGGATTGAGTCCATGTAGGCTGTTGCAATACCAGTAACGGTATTGGTCGCACCTGGACCAGAACACACAAGTACTACACCCGGCTTACCGGTAGAACGAGTATAGCCATCTGCCATGTGGGTAGCGGCTTGTTCGTGTCGTACTAATACGTGTTTAATTTCAGCAGTTTTAGCATGCAGCGCATCGTAGATATCAAGTACAGAACCACCTGGATAACCAAAGATTTGTTCTACACCCTCTTCAATTAGAGACTGCACCACCATCTCAGCGCCGGATAACATTTCAGCGCCGGATGACATAGCTGTTTCAGGTTTTGTTGTCATATTGCTCTCCTCACCAGTTTCCAATCACATTTGGTGAATATGTTGGGCTGGTTTTTCATAGTCTAGGGCTTATTCGTAGCCTAATTCGAAATACTTCCACTTTTTCGGCTATGGCTGTCTGTAGTGATAACAACAAACAGTAATACGAAACAACTTTAACGCTTTATTATCATCTGGTCTAACGCCTGTTATTCGGCAACTGTGCCAAAAAACCAACTATTAGCTCAAAGCATCAAATAAAACCCAACACAGGCTTTTACACTAGGCTTAAACACTGCTTACTTGATAAAAAAAAGCACTTAATATTTCAACAGATCGCTATTTATCGATAAACAGCGAGCTTGTTGGTGTGCGCTTTCGCACATTGTGCTGTGTCATTAGATACAAAAAATCCCCCTAAAAATGCAATCACATTCGTAGGGGGATTTTTAAACAACTGAAAATTTATCTAAACAGAAAACTACTTATCTTTAGGCTTTTCGTTGTACATTTCTTCGATTTCGTCTTGATACTTATCGTTAATAACCTTACGACGCAGTTTCTGGGTCGGTGTTAGCTCACCATCATCCATAGAAAATGCTTTTGGCAGCAACTTGAACTTCTTCACTTGCTCAAACTTCGCTAGCTCTTGTTGTAAGTCATTCACACGTTTCTCTAGCATTTCTACTATTTGGTGATTTTTAACAAGTTCCACACGGTCATGATATTTGATATTAAGCTCTTTGGCATACTCTTCTAGCGAGTCATAACAAGGAACAATCAGTGCAGAAACGAATTTGCGCGTATCAGCGATAACAGCAATCTGCTCGATAAAGTGATCTTTACCAATTGCGCCTTCAACCACTTGCGGTGCAATGTACTTACCGCCAGAAGTCTTCATTAATTCTTTGATGCGATCAGTAATGAATAGATTACCATTTTCATCAAAATGACCCGCATCACCCGTTTTCAGGAAACCATGCTCGTCAAATGTCTTAGCTGTCTCTTCTGGCATCTTGTAGTAGCCGCGCATCACCATTGGGCCACGAACAAGGATCTCATCCTTAGCGCCAATTTTCACTTCAGCGCCCGGCATCGACATACCGATCGAATCAGGGTTAAAACAACGGTCATCCCAGCACGATACTGTTGCCGTGGTTTCTGTCATGCCGTAGCCAAGTTTTACATTGATACCAATCGCGTGGAAGAAGCGACCAATGGTTTCATCAAGCTTCGCGCCACCACATGGCATGAAGTTGATGTTACCACCTAACAGAGCTCGCAGTTTAGATAACACAAGCTTGTCAGCAAGCGCATGGCTCTTCTTCAGCATGAATGATGGTGTACGACCTTCTTGATGACAAACAGAAAGCTTCGCGCCCATGTTCACCGCCCAAGTAAAGAGTACTTTACGAATAAACGGTGCTTTAGATACTTTCTCGTGAATCGCTGAGAAAATCTTCTCGTAGAAGCGAGGAACAGCAGACATAACCGTTGGTTTAACATCACTCAATGCATCACGAACTTGCATGGTGTCTTGCAAATAGCAGTTGGTTGCGCCTTTATAAAGGACATAGAAAGTCCAAGCGCGCTCAAATACATGTGATAGAGGTAAGAAACACAATGAGACGTCGTCTTTGCTTAAGCTGAGACGCTCATCATGGCCTTTTAGTTGATAGCCAACATTAGTGTAATCAAGCATTACACCTTTAGGCTGGCCCGTTGTACCAGAGGTATAGATAAGCGTCAGTAAGTCATCCATGCTGGCATCCGCAAGACGAACATCAAGCTCAGCTCGCTGCTCTTCAACACCACGAGCCATGAACTCTTTCCAAGAGACGGCAAAGCGATGTCCTTGCAGATCGATATCATCAGACATCGCCACAACAACTTCTAGCTGTTCACACTCTTCAAAAAGGCTAACCGCCGCATCGAACTGAGCTTGCTCGCCAACGAATAAGATCTTCACATCTGCATTTTGGATAATGTAAGAAGACTGCGCCGCTGTGTTGGTTGGGTAGATTGGTACCGTTACAAGACGCGCTTGTAAGGATGCGAAGTCAGCCACAGTCCACTGAGGCATATTGTTCGAGAAGATACCGATCTTATCCTGAACTCTCAATCCTTGAGCCAATAGCGCTAATGAAAGCGTATCGATTTGTTGTCCAAATTGTTCCCAGCTAATACCTTGCCATACATTGCCTACTTTGTGCTTCAAAGCTGTACGGTTGCCACCTTGGGCAATTTGGTCACGAAGTCTTTTTACGATATGAAAATCTAAATTGGCCATCTCTTTACCTTTGGCTTACACCTGTAAGCTTTTTTGAGCGCACAAGTGTACCTCTGATCATGGAAAAGGCAACTGATGAAGCTCAAAGTTATAAGTAATAGTACGTCTCACGCTAAGTTTTCTATCAACAAAAATAGCAGGTACAAAAAAACCCCAAGCCAGACTCCTAGCTTAGGGCTTATAAATCATAGGAATTAGTGTCTAGTTAAGCGCCACTACTTCGCCACAGATCATCATTAACTGATCTCGTAACCAGATGTGTCCTTTGTCCTTTTCACTTGATTCGTGCCAGCTAAGGAAGCCAGAAATCGCCGCATTATCGAATGGGAAATCTAGAATCTGAAGCTGATCTTTGTTTGCTGCATGTTCTACCATCCAACGAGGAGCTATCGTCACAAGTTCAGATTGACCAACAACGTAAAGTACGTTGCTTAAGCTCGTACCTTCGTAGAAAGGTGTGCAATCGAGGTCACGGTAAGCTTGCTCAGAGAAGCTACGTTGACCATGGATGCGAGACAGTTTAGCGTGCTTTTCGTTAAGCAACTCTGCCGCTGAAACTTCACCGTTGATGCGTGGGTGAGAAGCAGAAGCGACCACAACCAATTCATCTTGGAAGATTTCAGTGCTTGAGAAACCTTGCTCATCAAAACGCGAGTAATCAATAACGAAGTCAATTTCTTGGTAACGCATGCGCTCAGAAAGTTGACGGTCAAATTCCGCATCCATGTGCAGATTAACGCTAGGTGCTTGGTCGTTGATTGTCGACATAATCTTAGGTGCAAAACGCATGTCGCAAGGGCTACAAATTGCAAGTTTGAACAAACGAGAAGACGACTCTGGTGAGAATACAGAACTTGGCAATTCGTTGCGTACTAACTGCAGCGCTTGGCGGATTGGGCCAAACAACTGACGAGCACGTTGAGTCGGTTGAATACCACGACCTTGACGCATGAATAGCTCGTCGTTGAACATTACTTTCAAACGAGCAACAGCATTACTTACCGCTGGCTGAGACATGCCCAGATTATGAGCTGCACGTGTAATATTTTGCTCTTGCATAACTGCATCAAATACAGTCAAAAGATTTAAGTCGACTCCACGAAGTGTGCTTTCCATTCTGTAGCTTGCAATTGCACTCATTGCGTCTTTTTTCTCTAACATTCAAGTTGCCTCTTGTCGGTTCGACAGGGTTAAATTGGTAATGGTGTGGGAATAGATAACCACTAATTCTTATATTTATCAGACCGATGTTTTTCGGATTGCCATTACTATTAACCAATAAATCTCGAGCTACCAACAAGATTGATAAAGAATAATTTAATTTTACCTTAATGATTAAACAACACCTAAAAATCAGTTGCTTATGGAGTTATAAAAAAACATAAAATGCGTCACTTATGAATTTCATTTCGACTTATTTAGCTGTTCTATCGTTTTGGTTACATTTGTTACAAATTATTGAACTCGTGAATCGTTCAGCTAGGCAATTCAGAAATAACACTTATGGGTTAAGTGAGCGATGCATAACTAGGAAAATCCACCTTATCCCAAAGTTGCTTTCTCAAGTCATCTTGGTTGGACCATTTGCCCGCCAAAACCCACTCAACAAGTGCACTTGCCACGTCAGGGTAAGTGACCCTTTCAGCCTGCTTTTCACCGAGCCAACTACGCAAGATAGCCGCGTCTAAAAAACTCATGGTTTGAGCCAACCCGAGCGCTTCAAGCGTCGCCACATTACTTTGTTGTTCGAACTGTCCCTCAAGAGGCTTAAGAAGCAACTTCTTACCTAAAGTTAAGGCTTCAGATGGCAATTCAAAACCGCCGTTGGCCACCACACCAGAGCACTGATTGAGATCGAATTGGAAGCCGGCATGACTGAGTGGTTTGAACTCTATATTTTCGACTCGGCTATACTCAATCACATTCGGGTGATAACAGACAAAGTGATGAGAAACAAACTTCATCAACAACTCAGAGATCGCATCAAGATCCTCAAATGGTAGATAAACCAAGGTGAAGTCTTGTGTTGCTTTCGCTCGCTCATCACACGCTGGCGTGTGAACGATAGGTGGCAATATTGGCTGTTCAAAGTGATACCAGTGCAACCCAATGGCATGCTCTGTTGGTGCAAAATGCTGAATAACGGAATGTTCAATCCAGTTGCCCCCTTCTTTAGGCACATCGTAACGGAACGCATTTTGGTGGCTTATCCCAATACATGGCACACCTTTCCTCTTAGCCGCCCATGCCGTCACAGGTTCAAAATCATTAAGCACTAAGTCATAAGGCGCAAGATCGATCTGGTTAACCTCGCGGAGAAATCGCCAGATGTTGTTCTTGATGAATGTCTTGCCGTATTTAACCTTCCCCTGCTCGCTGTAAAAAGTTAAACCGCTGCGGGTCTGATAGTTGCCAAACGCTTCCATCGAAAAGAATTTACTCTCGTCTCGCCCAGAGAACAGAAAGTCGACATCAATATTTTGCTGACGAAAAGCGACGGCCATTGCTCTCGCTCTAGCGATGTGCCCATTTCCAGTGCCCTGTACGCCATATAAAATTTTCATTCAGGTTCCTTGAAGATGAATAATTCGAGCTCTGCTGTCTTTGCCTGTGTCTTTTTAATATGAACAACAGAACAAACAGCCATACGACTAAGCGCTATAAAATGAAGTAAATGGCTAGGCTTGTGCACGCTATACCTAGCGCTGCGCCAATCAGTACGTCCGTTAAAAAGTGCACACCGAGTAGGATTCGAGAGCCTGCAATCGCTGTCGCCCAAATCAAGCTAAAGAGATAGAGACTTGGATAAAAATGTCCGATTAGAGTCGCCATAACAAATGCAGCAGCGGAGTGCCCAGATGGCAGGCTGTATTTATCTGACGGCACAATGTGAGAGTGAAGTAATGAAGAGAATTCAGCGGGTCTGCGGCGCTTTAGGGTGTTTTTGGCTACCCAATAAATCGGTAGCTCTATCGCAAAAGCGGCTAGACCAACCATTAAAAATTCACGACCTGTGTAGCCATCAGCTAACAGCGCAATCAGAGCGATCAACACATATAGATGACCATCCCCGGTATGAGACACCGCTTTACTCAATGTTGCATGTTGCCCGCTATAACGGTTCTTCAAACAGAAAACAGAAAATGCCACATCCCAGCGGACAACAGGTTCGATAGTACGCATACGATCTCCTTAACAATCCTTATTCAGTTAAGGCTCAAGGTATGCCCCTGAAATGACAGTTAAGTGACGTTTTGAATGAACTAAAATGAATTTTGAAGCGAATTAACCGCTTTCACTAAGTAAGCTAATAGGAGCCTAGAAGCAGCCGATAAAAATAAAGCGACACAAGGCCGCTTTATTCTTCTATGTTTTTGCTTCTTTATATAAGCAAACAAACGCTACTTCTATCGTGCTAATGGTTATAGCGTTCGCTAATGATAGTAGTGCTGACTAATGATAATAGCGCTAAAGGCTATAGCGCTAATGGCTCATGCTTTTTCACCAACCCAAAATCCGCCAATATGGCGTAGGCAGCAGGGATCATAAACAACACCAGTAAGGTTGAAGCAAATATGCCAAACACAATTGAAATAACCAGAGGCTGGATAACCTGAGCCTGCAAGCTGGTTTCCGTCAACAGCGGTAGCAAACCTGCTGCGGTCGTCATTGATGTCAAAAATACCGCACGGAAACGCTCGCGACTGGCCTTCACCACCGAGTCATGAACGCTATCTCCCTCATCAACATGGTGACGAATGTATTGCACTAACAAGATGGAATCATTGACCACGATCCCGGCAAGCGACACAAAGCCCATCATGCTTGGCATACTCAAAGCGTGCCCAAGTATCCAGTGACCAACCACTACCCCAATGAAGGCTAGTGGAATCGCCAACATGACGACCACAGGTTCTAAGTAACTTCTGAACTGATAACTTAGAATCGCAAATACGCCGAATAAGCCGAGCAAGAACCCTTTGCCCATTGAGGCTCCGGTCTTCGCGGCATCTTTGGCTTCACCTTCAAAATCAAAACGTAAACCCGGGTACTTCTGAATAAGTTTGGCGGCTTCATCTTTTTGGAACTGAGCCAGAATCGCGGATGAACTCGCTTTCTTATTATCAATATCACCAAAGATACTGATGGTTCTCAGCCCATCAATACGTTGAATTCGCACGTAGTTACGCTGGAAATCTAACGTTGCCAATGTAGCTAGCGGGATTTGGCTGCCATCTGCAGTGATGATTGGGAAGTTAGCCAGTTGCTGTAAATCACCCGCTTGTTCTTTATCAAGGCGTACCTCAATCGAAATGTTCTCAACCCCAATTTGGATTTCATCCGCAGTCTGACCAAAGAAGGCCGCACGCAATTGGGAAGCAATCATCTGCCCATTCACATTGTAGGTTTCCGCACCTGGGCGAAGTTTAACTAAGATCTCTTCCTTACCCATGCGCATGTCATCAAGAACACCATGCACACCATCAAACTGATTAAGGTACTCCTGAATATCCAAAGAAGCCGATTTCAATGCAGCAAGATCATCATGTTTGGCGCGGAGCTCGATAGCACGACCACCCGGCCCCATCGTCGGTTGTTTGAAAACCAGCGAGATAGGGTCCGCCAAATCGCCGATGTCTTCCCGCCATGCATCAATGAAATCATCGATCACCGTGTTGCGACTTTCTGCACCTCGTAAGTCTAAGCGCACGGTAGCTAAGTGTGGCCCTGATTCATTGGCATCCGCGTTTGCATTGAATTGGCTGGTGATATGCTCAACCAATCTATTACCGTCCTCGACGTCTTCACTCCACTGCTCATTCAAACGTTCAGCAGATGCGACTATTTTATCGACCACTTTCTCGGTTTGAGACAGTGATGCGCCCGGTGGAAGAATGATGCGAGCCTCGGCAATATCACCATCCAACTCAGGAAATGGTTGGAATTTGACAACACCACCAGCAATCAAGGCTACCGAAAGCAACAGCAGGGTCAGCACTCCGCCCATAAAGGCATAGCGGAATGTCACCACTTTCTCAACCATGTTCATCAAAGTGGTATTACGAAAGTTCTCAAACTTCTCTAACAACACAACTTTGAAGCGCAGCGCTGGCTTGTCATTCTTTTCTTTGTGTAATGAATGAGACAAGTGATTAGGCAAAATCAGGAAGGCTTCAATCAAGCTCAACGACAGCACTAATATCAATACTTGAGGAACAGCCTTAAGCACCGCGCCCATCTCTCCATCGAGAAACAGCAAGCTACCGAAAATACACACCGTAGTTAAGAAAGAAGATAACACTCCGGGAAGCACTTTCTTAACGCCGTTGTACACCGCATCATCAACGTTTTGCCCCCGATCTAAATGGGACGCTATCGATTCGGCTATCACGATGGCGTCATCCATCATGATACCAATCGCCATTAGCAAGCCAACCAATGACATGATGTTAATCGATAAACCAAGGTTAGCCATCAAGAACAAACCACCAAGGAAGGCTACCGGCAGGCCAGCAGCTACCCAGAATGAATAACGCAAACTGAAGAACAACCACATGGTGGCAAATACCAGAACAATACCTTGCCAGCCATTGCGCACCATCATGGTTAAGCGATCCCAAAGTACCGACGAGAGATCGTTGGTCATTTGTAGCGTCACGCCATCAGGGGCAATCGCGCTCTGATCTTCAACGAAACGCGTCACGTTCTCTTTGATTCGTAACGCATCATCTTCTTTGTTTTTACTGATTTTCAACAGAGCCGATGGCTTTCCATCAAACAACACCTTCTGTTCATCAAGCTCAAAGCGGTCGGTTATTTTTGCAATGTCTCTCAGACGGATCACTGATCCATTAGGCGCAGAGCCAACCACGATACTTTCCAGCTCAACCGGTGTAATTCGTCTTTCATCAAAACGAATCAGAAAATTCTTGTCTGGTGTTTCAACGTTACCGCTTGGCAGTTTTACATTCTGACGGCCAATCTGGTCTGCGATATCACCGACACTCAAACCCAGCTGGCGAATCGCTTGAGTATCCAGTTCAACGCGGTATTGATGATCAGAGAAGCCGCTAACATCGACTAGTGAAACATCATAATCAAGCTTCATGATACGTTTGAGGTCTTCAGCGTAGGCCTTAAGCTCCGGCCACGACGTTTCTGCTGTGATGGCGATATCAACAACTGGTTCATTCCAATCCAGTTCTTGAACAACAGGCGATTCAATCTCAGTCGGGAAATCATTGATCGAGTTGATTTGAGTTTGTACATCCACCAGCATTCGGCCGATATCCGCTTTCTCATTCAACTTCAGGATTAGACGTGCGCTACCTTCGATGGCTTCACACTGAGTCTCTTCAATGTTAGCTAGGCCATCGACGGCATCTTCCATTCGTACACACAAGCTCTCTTCCACTTCTTGTGGTGATGCACCGGGATACACGATGGCAGCCATAATGTAAGGCGGATCATAAGCGGGGAAGGTTTCACGCTTGATGGTTGATAATGAGCTTATACCCATGATCAATAACCCAAGCATCAACAAGTTTGCCGCTGTTGGGTGCCTAGAAAAGAACTTGATCATGACGCACTCTCCTGAGTATCCGATTCAAGCTTGGCCTCTTCAGAGTTCGACTCTTTCAGTAACATGCCTTCAATTGCTGGCAGAACATCATTGAGAACCAGTTTATCTCCAGTTTGTAGCTCGCCACTCACAACCACTTGATTGTCTCTGCGATAAAGCACTTCAACATTCACCACTTGCAAGCGCTGATTGTCATCCATCAGATAAACCTTATCACCGTGCAAAGCGCGCTCTGGGACAACCCAACTAAGGTTGGCCAAGCCTTCAATCTCTGCTTTGACGAACATGCCATTGACCAAAGGCGTTGCACTGCTTGGCTGCAGAGCTGAATAGTCTTGACCAATTTCAAGAATGATCCCCGCAGTTGCTTGGTTCTCATCAACGGTTTCACTGATTCTCGCAACCTTTGCAGGCCAATTGAGGTTAAGGCTGCCACTGTTTAGCTGAATACTTGCTTTGATTGGCGCTTCATAAGGGTTTGGTATGCCTGCGGCATCACGAGGGAATTGAGTAAAGCTTGAGGCTAAAGTTTGCATATCGTGAATAGAGAGTTGCGCCTCAACTTCCATAACTTTAATCCCGTGAGCAACAAACATCTCTTGCTGAAGATTAACCACTTGGTTCTGTTCAATATCGACCTGAGCTATTCGCATCGCTCTAGGTAAAGTAATGGTCGTTTTATCCAAAGAGCGTTGCGCCTCTTTTACTTTAGAGACATTCACCTTAATCACTGCTTCCGCAACACGCTTTTCATCTGGCATCAATGCAATTTGGTTGTCAATATCCAATACAAGCTTCTGTTGAGACAACGCACTTTGCTGCTGGAGATCAACATCGGATTGAGAAGTTAGGCCTTTCTTGCGCAGATCTTGTTTACGTTGCAGCTCTTTATTGCTGATCACTAAGCGGTTCTTTTCGATCTTTAAGGTCTGCTTAAGGTTATCTTCTTCTTGGTTTAACTTAGCTAATGAAGTCTGGCTTGATTTAAGATCCGCTTCAGCTTGTACCAACTTCAACTCGTAATCCAAAGGATCGATCTTAAGTACCTCAGTTCCCGCTGGAATGATCTGCCCTTTTTCTAGGTCTGGATGTCGATAAACAATCTGCCCTGTCACCTCGGCGATGGCTTTCCATTCAACTTTAGGGACTACTTTGCCAAAGCCCACTGCCAACGGCGCGATCATTTGTTGTTCTAAACTGACTGTTTCGACTAGACGAGCCCTATCTCCCGCGGGCTTAGTCGGCAGATCCGGCTTTAAGCCAATCGCAGTCACAAGGCCGATGACACCAACCGCAAGTGCTGGAAAGAAGAGTAGTTTTTTATTTATTTTCATTATCTTTTGTCCTGCTCTGCAGAAGGGCTCGGTGCATTGATAAAGCCTTCGGTCATCAATTGAATGTTGTGTTCGATTAAACGGTTAAGAAATTCTTCATTAATCTCAATACCATGGATTGCTAATAGAGGGGGCGGAGCAATGAAGGGAAACACCATCAAGCTTATATACGAAACTCGACACAACTTTGGATCCATATTCTGTTTTAAGATGCCTTGTTCAACCAGCTTTTCAAAAATGACATCTTGTGCTGGCTTGGCGACATCGAGAAAAACCTTTTCGAGCAACTCTCTTTGCACTTCAGAGGGAGGCATATTCATCACTTGAGCAATCAAGCGAGGAAACTTGGGGACCTTGACCATCTCTTTATAATAAGTCCGCATTAAATCAAGAAAGTTCTCATGGCTGCTTTCTTCAACCAATCTCTGCATTTGCAATTGCATCGGTCGTAGCGTTTCACGCAGCATCGCCTCAAATAATCCAGCCTTACTGCCAAAGTAATAACGGATCATCGCAATGTTCACACCCGCACGATCAGCAATCAGGCGTGTCGAGACCTTGTCGTATGACTGAACGACAAACAGATCACGAGCATGCTCAATCAATAATTGTCGAACATCTAAGTTCTGTTGAGGTCGCCCCGCTTTTCGTGCCGTCATGCATCAACCTATCTCTATAATTAATCATTCGATTAATTATAGAGATAAACAGGCATAACAGTAGAAGATTAATTACTCACTATTTAATCAATTGATTAATTACTTTAGTCACGCTTGTGATTTTTTTGGTGAATCGTTCCATTAAAAATATTTACTACAAAGTTTTAACCTACACATCAGCCAAACGATAAACTAACCCGCCAATACAAAACCACCATTTAGTTGATATCGCTAACACTTAAACAAAAAACAGCACAAACAAAACCAAAACACTGCCAATGCACGCTGATATTGGATTTTCTTGTTTGACGCTCAGAATAAATTACGGTAAATATGGTGTTAACAGTTTATTTACGGATATTTGTGTAATGATTTTTTCTTCTTCTCTACTGCTGAAACTTCTCCTTATCGTGAACCAATCGCGCGGGTAAGTTGTGGGTCAAGAACTACACAAATATTAAAACCCGCACTAAGCGGGTTTTTTTGTAACTGGCACTTTTAAAAGAACATCATTCTTAATAATAATTTGGATAGCAATCGATTCATTATCGATATAAGGAAGCACCCATGAACGATCAAGTAATAATTTTTGATACTACCTTACGTGACGGCGAGCAAGCATTGGCTGCAAGCCTTACGGTAAAAGAGAAGTTACAGATCGCTTATGCTCTTGAGAGACTGGGTGTAGATGTTATCGAAGCTGGCTTCCCTATTTCTTCTCCAGGCGATTTCGAATCAGTACAAACCATCGCTAAACACATCAAAGACAGCCGTATTTGTGCGCTTTCTCGTGCCGTAGCGAAAGATATCGATGCCGCTGCAGAAGCGCTTAAAGTTGCTGACCAGTTCCGTATTCATACCTTCATCTCAACATCAACGGTTCACGTACAAGACAAATTACGCCGCAGCTACGATGACGTAGTAGAGATGGCAGTGAAAGCAGTCAAGCACGCTCGTAACTATACCGATGATGTTGAATTCTCTTGTGAAGATGCCGGCCGTACCCCTATCGACAACCTATGTCGTATGGTTGAAGCCGCGATTAACGCAGGCGCTAAGACCATCAACATTCCAGACACGGTAGGCTATACAGTACCGAATGAGTTTGGTGGCATTATTAAAACGCTATTCGATCGCGTACCCAACATCGACCAAGCGATCATCTCTGTTCACTGTCACGATGACTTAGGTATGTCGGTTGCAAACTCAATTGCAGCTGTGCAAGCGGGCGCTCGCCAAATTGAAGGCACAATCAATGGTATTGGCGAACGTGCAGGTAATTGTTCTTTAGAAGAAATAGCAATGATCATCAAAACTCGTCAAGAGCTTTTGGGTGTTCATACTGGCTTGGATCACAAGGAGATCCACCGTACCAGTAAGTTGGTAAGTCAGCTTTGCCACATGCCAATTCAAGACAACAAAGCAATCGTCGGTGCTAACGCATTCAGCCACTCTTCAGGTATTCACCAAGATGGCATGCTAAAGAACAAGAACACTTATGAGATCATGACGCCTGAGTCTATTGGCTTGAAAAACAAAGCCTTAAACCTAACAAGCCGTAGTGGCCGAGCAGCGGTTAAGAGTCACATGGACGCTATGGGTTATAAAGATAATGAGTACAACCTAGATTCATTGTACGAAGACTTCTTGAAGCTTGCTGACCGTAAAGGACAAGTGTTCGATTACGACCTAGAAGCATTGATGCACTTCGCGAATCTACGTGATGAAGATGACTTCTATAAACTTAACTACCTAAGCGTACAATCTGGTAGTGTTATGTCTACCACCAGCATCAAACTGCAATGTGGTGATGAAGAGAAATGCGAAGCCGCTGTCGGCAATGGCCCTGTTGATGCTTTATACCAATGTATCTACCGCTTAACAGGCTACGAAATAGCGTTGGATAAGTTCGACCTAACTGCAAAAGGTGAAGGCGAAGATGGCTTAGGTCAAGCGGACATCATTGCTAACTATAAAGGCCGTAAGTACCACGGTACTGGCGTTTCAACCGATATCGTTGAAGCTTCTGGTCAAGCGTTGCTACACGTTATCAATAGCATTCAACGCGCAGACACTATTGCTGAAATGAAGCAGCAAAAATTCGCGACTGTTTAAGACCCCAATAACAGAGCCCTAGAGCCGATGTTGTTGGCTTTAGGGACAAAATTTAAAACGAGCCAAACAGCTCAGTAACAAGAATTAAAGGATTAACATGACAGATAAATCATACAAAATTGCCGTACTACCTGGTGATGGCATTGGCCCAGAAGTAATGCAACAAGCACACAAGGTGCTAGACGCGATTGAAAAGAAACACGCAATTAGCTTTTCTCGCGAAGAGTATGATGTTGGTGGTATCGCAATTGATAACCACGGCTGTCCACTTCCAGAAGCAACAGTTGCAGGTTGTGAAGAATCTGACGCGGTACTTTTTGGTTCTGTCGGCGGCCCTAAATGGGAACATCTTCCACCAAACGACCAACCTGAACGTGGTGCGCTACTTCCGCTACGTAAACACTTCCAACTGTTCTGTAACCTACGTCCTGCACAAATCCACAAAGGTCTAGAGTCTTTCTCTCCTTTGCGTGCTGACATCTCAGGTAACGGCTTCGATATCGTTGTAGTTCGTGAACTAACAGGCGGCATCTACTTCGGCCAACCTAAAGGTCGTGAAGGCGAAGGCGCAACTGAGAAAGCTTTTGATACAGAGGTTTATCACCGTTACGAGATCGAACGTATTGCAAAGATTGCGTTTGAATCTGCACGTCTACGTAACAAAAACGTTTACTCAATCGACAAAGCAAACGTTCTGCAGAGCTCTATCTTATGGCGTGAAGTGGTTGAAGAAATCGCAAAAGATTACCCAGATGTCACGCTAAACCACATGTACATCGACAACGCGACCATGCAGCTAATCAAAGACCCATCTCAGTTTGACGTAATGCTATGTTCAAACATCTTTGGTGACATCATCTCTGATGAGTGCGCAATGATCACAGGCTCCATGGGTATGCTTCCTTCTGCAAGCTTAAACGAAAGCAACTTCGGCCTATACGAACCAGCAGGTGGCAGCGCACCAGATATCGCAGGTAAGAACATTGCGAACCCAGTCGCGCAAATTCTTTCTGCAGCGCTAATGCTTCGTTACAGCCTAGGCGAAGAAGCGGCAGCACAAGACATCGAATCAGCGGTATCTAAAGCACTTTCTGCAGGTGAGCTAACGGCAGACCTTGCAGGTAAGAACCAAGCACTGACTACCTCTGAAATGGGTGACAAGATCGCTGAGTACATCTTAGCTTCATAAGCTAAATGCTCCGATTGAAGCAAGTACATAAGAATAATATCAAGCCAAGTCATCGTAAACCGCATGACTTGGCTCGAAACAAACACTGGGACTGATGATCCCAAGGAAGAAAAGCTATGTCGACAAACCAGCAAGCAAAAACCTTATACGAAAAAGTTTATGACGCTCACGTTGCAGTTGCAGCAAAGGGCGAAACGCCAATTCTTTATATCGATCGCCACTTAGTCCACGAAGTAACATCACCACAAGCCTTTGATGGCCTGCGTGAAAAAGGTCGTAAAGTTCGCCAAGTAGGCAAAACTTTTGCAACCATGGATCACAACGTATCGACACAAACGAAAGACATCAACGCCTCTGGTGAGATGGCTCGTATCCAAATGGAAACGCTATCGAAAAACTGTGAAGAGTTTGGTGTCACGCTCTACGACCTAAACCACAAATACCAAGGTATTGTGCACGTAATGGGCCCTGAGCTAGGTATTACTCTGCCGGGCATGACCATTGTATGTGGTGACTCACACACAGCAACACACGGTGCATTTGGCTCATTAGCATTCGGTATCGGTACTTCAGAAGTTGAACATGTTCTAGCAACTCAAACGCTAAAACAAGCTCGCGCTAAAACCATGAAGATCGAAGTAAAAGGCAAAGTCGCTGAAGGCATTACAGCAAAAGATATCGTGCTCGCAATCATCGGTAAGACAACAGCCGCTGGCGGTACAGGCTATGTAGTTGAATTCTGTGGTGAAGCAATTACTGACCTTACAATGGAAGGTCGTATGACGGTATGTAACATGGCAATCGAGCTTGGCGCGAAAGCAGGCTTAATCGCTCCAGATGCAACGACATACGAATACATCAAAGGTCGTAAGTTCTCTCCACAAGGTGAAGACTTAGAAGCTGCAATCCAATACTGGGATACGTTAAAAACCGATGCTGATGCAGAGTTCGATGCGGTTGTTACACTAGACGCAGCAGACATCAAACCGCAAGTTACTTGGGGCACTAACCCAGGTCAGGTTATCTCGGTAGACACGCCAATCCCAGCACCAGAAAGCTTCGCAGACCCTGTTGAAAAAGCTTCAGCAGAAAAGGCTCTGGCGTACATGGGCCTTGAAGCGGGTAAATCTCTATCGGATTACAACGTCGATAAAGTCTTCGTAGGTTCTTGTACTAACTCGCGTATCGAAGACATGCGTGCAGCTGCAGCAGTAGCGAAAGGCCGCCAAGTAGCGAAACATGTTCAAGCATTAATCGTTCCGGGTTCTGAGCAAGTAAAAGCACAAGCTGAAGCTGAAGGCCTAGATAAGATCTTCATCGAAGCAGGCTTTGAATGGCGCCTACCGGGTTGCTCTATGTGTCTTGCAATGAACAACGACCGTCTAGGTCCACAAGAGCGCTGTGCCTCTACATCAAACCGTAACTTTGAAGGTCGCCAAGGCCGTGATGGTCGTACGCACCTAGTTAGCCCAGCAATGGCAGCCGCAGCAGCAATCGCTGGTCACTTTGTCGATATTCGTGAACTTTAATTAGAGGATTTAACATGTCAGGTTTTCAACAACACACCGGATTAGTCGTTCCTCTAGATACGGCCAACATCGATACTGATGCGATCATTCCAAAGCAGTTTCTACAGAAAGTAAACCGCATCGGTTTTGGTAAACACTTGTTCCACGATTGGCGCTTCCTAGATGACGCAGGCCAACAACCAAACCCTGAGTTTGTAATGAATGCACCACGCTATAAAGGCGCTTCTATTCTTCTAGCTCGTGAAAACTTTGGTTGTGGTTCATCTCGTGAACACGCACCTTGGGCGCTTGCCGATTACGGTATCCAAGTAATGATCGCACCAAGCTTTGCCGACATTTTCTACGGAAACTCAATCAACAACCAGATGGTGCCTGTTCGTCTTTCAGAGCAGGAAGTCGATGAACTATTCCAGTTCGTTGAAGCAAACGAAGGCGCAGAGATCGACGTTGATTTAGAAGCAATGAAAGTCAGAGCGAACGGTAAAGAGTACTCGTTTGAAATTGATGAGTTCCGTCGTCACTGTTTGCTGAATGGTTTAGATAATATCGGCCTTACACTTCAACATGCCGATAAGATCTCTGAGTTTGAAGCTAAGATTCCTAGCTTCCTAAAATAATGAGACGTTTCTGAATAAATCTAAAGGTTGGCCAAGTGCCAACCTTTTTTATTTGTCTAAGCTATTAACTTAACTTCATATATTTATTTAAATGAAGAGCAATGAAAGAAAATGGTAAGCCATAAGGTCTTAGTAGTCAGTCATCAGGAGAATGCCATGAAACAACTACTTTTTATTGTCAGCCTACTTTTCTCAACCTTAGCTTGGTCTGCGCCTAAATCCGATCTTTGGCGATACTGGAACCAAAGCGACGAAACCAACCTAGAACAGGTATCTCATCAAGATTGGCAGCAACTCCTCGATAGCTACTTGGTTAAACAGGGGCAAAATACGTTAGTTCGCTATAAAGCGGTGAACACTGCCGATAAGACAAAACTTAAGCAATACATCAAGCAACTCGAACAAGTTAATCCGCTCGACTATTCAAAAGCGGAGCAGTATGCCTATTGGGTTAATCTATATAACGCCGTGACTGTCGATTTGATTCTTGATGCCTACCCGATCAAATCCATCACTAAACTTGGCGGACTATTTAGTTTTGGGCCGTGGGGAGATGATGTGGTAATCGTTAACGGAAAATCACTGACACTCAACGATATTGAACACCGAATCCTAAGACCGATTTGGCAAGATCCGCGCACTCATTATGCGGTGAATTGTGCGAGTTTGGGTTGCCCTAACTTACAACCTCAGGCCTTTACTGCTGACAAGACTGATATGTTATTGGAGCTTGCTGCATCTGAGTATGTAAACAGTGATAAGGGTGTATTGGTTAGCAACAGCAAACTACAACTATCATCGATTTACGAATGGTTTGCAGTGGATTTTGGTACAGAAAAACAACTCATTCAACACCTAGACCAGTATCGTACTCAACCTGTCACGAATACTAACAAAATCAGCTATGACTACGATTGGTCGCTTAACCAAGCAAACTAGCTCTAACGCTAACGTTCAACACTAAAACAAAAAAAGAGGCTAGAGGTTTTTATTAACCGCTAGCCTCTTTTTTATCTATTGAACTGTGTTTCTACAATTAAAAGCTTGAGCCCGGTTGCTGCAAGAATTCAATTTCTTCGGGAGTCGAAGCTCGCCCTAACACCTCATTACGGTGCGGATAGCGACCAAATCGCTCAATGATAACCTTGTGCTTAAACTCAAAATCCAGATTATGCTCTAATCCCGTTTGAGAAAAGAGTTCCACGGCTTGTTCATGGACTAACAAAGACTCACTGTGCATATAAGGCATATACAGGAAGCTTTTCTGTTGCTCGTTAAGCTGGTGATCAAAACCACCCGCTACCGCCTCTTGGGCTAGAGCCAACGCCATCGGATCAGCCGAAAAAGCTGTCGGACTGTTTCTACCAATATTTCGAGAAAACTGATCAAGCACGATAATTTCAGCCAATCGTCCTTGTGCGTTTTGTCGCCATTCAAATAGCTCACCTTGAGCCGCTGCCTTGTGCACCTCAGCAAATCGAGACTCTATCAAAACATCAATTTCTTCGCCGCCAGTAAACCAGTCTTTTGGCGTCAATTCATCGAACCAAAACTCTAGAACATCCTGATACGTTACCATCATATAATTCCTTTTAATAAAAAACCGAATCATTTAATAGTATGACTCGGTCTATGTTCGATTACTTAAAACCTTTTACTTTCTTTATCAGATCATAAGCATTCTGAATTTCTTGCGATTTTTCTTTCGCGACATTCATCATTTCTGGTGGCAAACCCTTCGCCATCAGTTTATCTGGGTGATGCTCATTCATCAGCTTGCGGTAAGCTTTCTTCACCTCTTTACCCTCAGCACTTTCACTCACACCAAGAACTTTAAACGCATCGGCCAATTGGTTTTGTTGCGAAGCCTGTTGCCAACCAGATGACTGCCCGTGACCTTGATGACCACCAAAGCTTCCACCCTGCTGTTGAAAACGGAATGCTGCTTCTTGCATCTGTAAACGGCGTTCTAGTTGTTCTGCAGAAAAGCCAAGACCTTGCGCTATCTTATGCAGAACTTGGCGCTCACTAGGATGCAAACTTCCATCAGCAAATGCAGCAGATACTTGTAGCTCTAAAAAAAACTGCAGGAGATCAAAACGGCCACCCGATGAGATCTTCACACGCTCAAGTACATCGCTTAACGGGAAGTCACTTTCTTTGCCATCACGAAACGCATCTTGCGCCGCTTTACGTTGCTCGCCATGCAGGTTCATACGCTCCATCATTGTAGAAGCGAGCTGAATCTCTTCCGGAGTTACCTGCCCCTTGGCTTTAGCAACATGTCCCATAACCGCAAAGGCGGATTTAAAAAACTCGTTTTGTCTTTCAGCTTGGTTTGGACCTCGTCCAAAACCAGAGCTATTGAAGCCCGATTGGTTCAATCGGCGAGCTTTATCGAACTGGTGCCCTAAGAATAGGCCAAAAACTAAACCGAGCGGCCCCCCAAATAAAAAACCAAAAAAAGCGCCCAAAATTTTGCCAAATATTTGCATTATGTGTTCTCTATCTATGAATTTTGTCTGAGTAATGCTGTCTGATGATGCTGAATGCTAATATTTCCTTTATCATAAGGAAAATGCTTTATTAATTGGATTGATACTAGATCAACCCTTCATCTAGTGACACAGGATAGTTCAACTTCATGCAATCTTTTTCCCGCACCTTGTTAGCCGCGTCTATAAGTACGGCATTATACGTATCGACAACTCAAGCTGAAACAATCACCGATAGTAGTGTGCAGGAAATGCCCTCTATAGATCAATGCTTGATCGAGCCCGCTGCAGAAAACGAGACACAACTTCCCGCTCATGTTGAGTCCGATCGCTTAGAGGCTATCAATGGTGACAAGGCAATCTACTCAGGTGATGTAAGAGTTACCCAAGGAAACAAAACCATCCTTGCCGACAATGTAACGCTTCACCAACAAGAAAATATCGTTGTAGCTGAAGGCAACGTAAACTTTAGCGATGGTCAAATAAAGTCAGTGGCAGACAGAGCCACTAACAATCTGACCACCGATGAAATGACGCTCGAAAATACCGATTATGAGTTCCTCTGTGAGCAAGGGCGAGGAGATGCGGTTTACATCGCGAAAACCGGAAAAGCGGTTTATGAGATTGAAGATGGCTCAATCACCTCTTGCCCTATCGGCGACAATGCATGGCGACTAAGAGCGTCAAGTATCGATGTCGACCAAAATGAAGAAGAGGCTACGTTCTACAACCCAAGGTTTGAAATTCAGAGCGTTCCTGTTTTTTATCTGCCGTACTTAACCGTTCCGATTGGTGATACACGTAAAACAGGTTTCTTATATCCGACGGTATCATATGGCTCAAGTGATGGTTTTGAATTTGAGATCCCGGTTTATTGGAACTTGGCACCAGAGTATGACCTGAAAACCACTTTTAAGCATATGAAAGAGCGTGGTACTCAACTTAACAGTGAATTTAGATATTTAAGCGATTTTGGTTCTGGGATGATTAAATCTGAATACTTACCAGATGATAAAAAACACCCAGAGAAAGGCAAACGTTGGGGGGCTCAGCTTTATCACACAGGGATATTCCAAGAATCTTGGTTGTTTGAAATTGATTACTCAAAAGTTGGTGATATCGAGTACTTCACAGATGTCAACGGAAGCGGCATTGGTAGCCGTGAAGATGGCCAACTGCTTCAGGAAGGAAAAGCAACCTACCGTTCACAAAACTGGGATGCTTCCGTACTTGTAAGGGATTTCCAAGTCCTCACAGAAAATAACCAACCATACCGTCTAATGCCACAACTCGAGTATAACTACTATGCTCCGGAAGTCATGGATTACCTAGATTTCGACCTCATCAGTCATGTATCTATGTTCGATACTGATGCCTCGGGCAAGCCATCAGCAACTCGTATTCACGTTGAGCCGGGAATTACTATCCCTGTAGGCAACACTTGGGGTACTTGGACCACAGAAGCCCGACTGCTTGGGACTTACTACCAACAAAATCTTGATGGTGTAGATACGACAACGGGAACAAAAGAAACTAACCCCAATTACGGCCTCGAAGAGAGCGTAACTCGAGTTATACCTGAGTTTAGAAGCCATGCCGGCATCGTTTTAGAAAGAGATACCAAGGTTATTGGTAACTACACTCAAACTCTAGAACCCCAAGTTCAATACCTGTATGTACCAAAAGAAGATCAAAACAACATAGGCCTTTACGATACGACACTTCTGCAGACTGATTATTATGGTCTCTTTAGAAGCCGTAAATACAGTGGTGTAGACCATATCGCTGCAGCTAACCAAGTCAGTTATGGTGCATCATCTCGTTTCTTTGATGATGAATATAAAGAACGCCTCAATGTGTCTTTTGGACAGATTTTTTATATCGACAAAGGTACCAAACAACATCTAACACTTGATACTAAAGATAAGAACTCGAATTACTCATCTTGGGCGGTTGAGGTCGATTTTAATTACGACGACTACCTGTTTTATCATGGTGGGGTTCAGTACGATATCGATACCACAGCAATGCAACTAGCCAACAGCACCATTGAATACCGTTTTTCTGGTGGTTATATACAAACCAACTACCGCTACGTAACCAAAGAGTATATCGAAGACACTGTTGATTTTAATGTTGGATCGATTACTAAAGATGGTATATCTCAAGCAGGATTACTCGGAGCCTACCAGATTTCACGTAAGTGGAATGCCAGCGCTCAGTACTTCTATGATTTAACAACCGAAGAGAACCTTGAGTGGTTAGCTAAACTCAATTACAAGTCAGATTGTTGGTATATCGGCTTCACCTACAGTAATCAATTACGTAGATGGGAAGACAATTATGTGACTAATCCTAACGCAACCCCAGTATATGAGAAAAACTTTGGCTTTAACTTCGGTATTGTTGGCTTTGGTACCAACATAGGCTCAGACTCAAGCGAAGTAAGTGAAACAAGCTCAGGTAACGCACTCAGCTATGGTCGCCCATTCTTCTTAAACAACTAATTTTCTTTATTGATAAACAATCAATAAATATAAAGGATTACACATGACATTGTGGAAACGCACATTAATTGCTATCGCAGCGGCTTGTACTATCTCAATAAGCTATGCAGCACCAGTTGAACTCGATAGTGTAAAAGTGATCGTCAACGAAGGCGTGATCTTACAAAGTGACATTGATACTTCTATGAAAACACTGCGTGCAAACGCGAAGAAAAGCGGACAAACATTACCATCACAAGATGTACTGAATGAGCAAGTTCTAGAAAAGCTGATCATTGATACGATTCAAACTCAAGAAGCGGAACGTATTGGGGTTCGAATTGATGATGCGCGACTGGATCAAGCGATTGAAGGCATTGCCAAAGATAACAACCAAACAGTACAACAACTTACTGCATCGGTCGCTGAAGAAGGCCTGAGCTACAATGCATTTCGTGAGCAAGTAAGAAAAGAGATTGCGGCAAGTGAAGCGCGCAATGCCTTGGTTCGTCGTCGTATTAATATCCTCCCAGCAGAAGTCGACAACCTAGCGGACATTTTAGCGCAAGAAACCAATGCGACGGTTCAATACAAAATTGGCCACATTCAACTTCGATTCAATGATGACCAAACCAAAGAAGAATTAGAAGCACAAGCGACTGATTTAGTGGAAGAGCTAAACAACGGCAAAGACTTTAGCACCATGGCATATACATACTCTAAAGGCCCTAAAGCGTTACAAGGTGGTGATTGGGGTTGGATGCGTAAAGAAGAGATGCCTACGATTTTTGCAGACCAAATCAAAATGCAGAATAAAGGCAGCATCATCGGTCCTTTCCGAAGTGGTGTTGGCTTCCATATTCTAAAAATTGAAGACGTAAAAGGTTTGGAAACCGTTGCAGTTACCGAAGTTAATGCACGTCATATTTTGATTAAGCCAACGGTTATCTTGAGTGATGACGGTGCGAAAGAGCAGCTTGAAGAAATCACTCGTCGTGTAAACGCAGGTGAAGCGAGCTTTGGTGATCTTGCACAGCAATACAGCCAAGATCCCGGTTCAGCAGTACAAGATGGTGAGTTAGGCTACCAAACTCCAGATTTATACGTTCCTGAGTTCAAACACCAAGTAGAAACGCTACCTGAAGGTAAGATCAGTGCGCCATTCAAAACCGTGCACGGTTGGCACATTGTTGAAGTACTAGACCGTCGCGAAGTCGACCGTACCGATTCAGCATTGAAAAACAAGGCTTATCAAATTCTATTTAACCGTAAGTTCAACGAAGAAGTCGGTGCTTGGCTGCAAGAAGTAAGAGCTAGCGCCTTTGTTGAAGTGGTCGAGGATGACCAAGATGACAACTAAACGCCTTGTCATTACAGCAGGTGAACCGGCGGGAATTGGGCCAGATTTAACTCTCGCATTATCCCAAGAAAGCTGGCCACATCAGCTCGTGGTTTGTGCGGATAAAAGCCTATTAGCAGAGCGAGCTGAAATGTTAGGGATTGAAGTTGAGCTGTTGGATTACGACTCAACCGCGCCCAAGCAACCTCAACGCTCTGGAACATTGGTTGTGAAACACGTTCCACTAGCTGAAACAGCAGTTGCAGGCCAACTCAACGAGGCTAACGGTCATTACGTATTAAATACTTTAGAAACCGCAGCAATTGGCTGTATGAATGATGAATTTGATGCTATTGTCACCGGCCCTGTTCACAAGGGTGTAATTAACCGAGCTGGCGTTGCTTTTAGTGGCCATACCGAGTTCTTTGCAGAGAAGTCCAATACTCCACTGGTGGTGATGATGTTGGCAACAGAAGGGCTGCGTGTTGCTCTAGTAACAACGCACATCCCGCTAGCTTATGTATCTCAAGCAGTGACCGAAGACAGATTAGAGCAAATCATTGCTATTCTGCATAAAGACTTGGTTGAAAAATTTGCTATTGAGAAACCAACTATCTACGTGTGTGGTTTGAATCCACATGCTGGTGAAGATGGTTGTTTGGGTCGTGAAGAGATAGAAACTATCACCCCTACGCTAGAAAAAATTCGCCAGAAAGATGGTATTAATTTAGTTGGCCCATTGCCAGCAGACACCATCTTTAATGAAAAATATTTGCAAGATGCAGATGCTGTTTTAGGTATGTATCACGACCAAGTACTCCCGGTATTGAAATACAAAGGGTTTGGTCGCTCAGTGAACATCACGCTTGGCTTACCGTTTATTCGCACATCAGTCGATCACGGTACCGCCTTAGACTTGGCAGGGAAAGGCCAAGCCGATACAGGGAGCTTTAGAACAGCGCTCACGCACGCCATTGAATTAGTAGAGAAAAAGCAATGAGAAATGATGTCCACTTAGGGCACAAAGCGCGTAAACGTTTTGGTCAAAACTTCCTTAACGACCCATACATTATTGATGGAATCGTATCGAGTATTAACCCACTACCAGGCCAGAACTTAGTAGAAATCGGCCCTGGTCTTGGTGCGATTACTGAGCCTGTTGGCAAGCTTGTCGACAAGTTCACAGTAATTGAACTGGATAGAGATCTTGCTGAACGTCTGCGTAATCACCCTGATCTTGCTGAAAAGTTAACGATCTATGAAGGCGATGCAATGAAGTTCGATTTCGAACAACTTGTTAAGCCAAACAACAAGTTACGTATCTTCGGTAATTTGCCATACAACATCTCTACACCATTGATGTTCCACCTTTTTGAGTTCCATAAAGACGTGCAAGACATGCACTTTATGCTTCAAAAAGAAGTGGTTAACCGATTAGCAGCGGGTCCTGGCACTAAAGCTTACGGTCGTCTAACGGTTATGGCTCAATATTACTGTAAAGTCACTCCTGTGTTAGAAGTGCCACCAACAGCATTTGTTCCGCCACCGAAAGTAGACTCTGCAGTCGTTCGTCTTCAGCCTTATGAAGTACTGCCTTACCCGGCAAAAGATCTTAAGTGGTTAGATCGCGTATGTCGCGAAGGCTTTAACCAGCGCCGTAAAACAGTACGTAACTGCTACAAGAGCCTAATCGATAAGGAAGTGCTTGAAGAGCTAGGTGTAAACCCTGGCATGCGCCCTGAGAACCTGACGCTCGAACAGTTTGTCGATATGGCGAACTGGTTGCACGACAGTCACAACGCTGACAAATAATCGAAAAAGGCTCCTACACTTCGGTGAGGAGCCTATTTTTTATGTAATACTAAAAGCATACCAACAACAAAAGGTGCGAATATGGATATATCTACGCCTTGTATCAAATGCCAAGTTCATTCTAAATATATTGAAGAACAATCTGAGCCATCTAAGAATCGCTACGTTTTCGCTTACATCATTACCATCAAAAATCTAAGTAAAACAACGGTACAACTTATGTCTCGCCGCTGGCTGATTACCGACTCTAACGGTAAACAACTCACCATAGAAGGTGATGGCGTGGTTGGACAGCAGCCTGTGATTGAAGCCAATGACGAATACACATATACCAGTGGTACGGTCATCGAAACCCCTGTGGGTGTTATGCAAGGTCACTATGTGATGACCAATCATAAAGGCATTGATTTCATAACAGAAGTCGACCCATTTAGACTGGCTATCCCCAATATCCTTAACTAGTACGCATCTCTACCACTTACAGGAAAATACTGTGTCGAATTATATTGTCGGAGACATTCAAGGATGCTTCGACGAGCTTCAGTTACTGCTTGAAACCATCAACTTTGATAGACAACAAGATACTTTATGGGTCGCCGGAGACTTAGTTGCTCGTGGCCCTAAATCCTTAGAGACGTTACGTTTTGTTCGTAACCTTGGCAGTTCAGCGAAGGTGGTATTGGGTAACCATGATTTACATCTACTTGCGGTATCCTTAGGCCTCTTTTCAGCTAAACCAAAAGACAAGACTCAACCAATTCTTGATGCTAAAGACCGTGACCAATTGCTGGAATGGTTAAGACAACAACCCTTGATGCAAGAACACCCTGAGTTTGTCATGACACATGCAGGCATCTCTCCTCAATGGAACTTGGAACAAGCACGTATAGAGAATCGAGAGATAACATCATTACTGAAATCGGACCGTTGGCAGTGGCTTATTGAGAACATGTACAGCAACACGCCAGATCTCTGGAACAACGAGTTGCAAGGCATAGAGCGCTATCGCTATGCGATCAATAGCCTGACAAGAATGCGCTTCTGTTTTGAAGATAGCCGACTCGACATGGCATGTAAGCTACCACCGAATGAAATTACCGATGAACCACTAGTGCCATGGTTTGACCTTCCGCAACGCATAAAGCTCGATAAAACCGTTGTTTTTGGACACTGGGCTGCGCTTGAAGGCTATAACGGAAAAGATGTAATTGGACTTGATACTGGATGCGTGTGGGGAGGAGAATTGACGATACTTCGCTGGGAAGACAAACAGTTTTTTACTCAAAAAGCGCTATAAAAAAACGAGATACGAGATACTTGCGCTAGCTGGGTACAGTAACGCAAGTATTTTTCAGAGCCTAACTCTTAATAACCACAGTTAACGCTCGAGAACCACAAACTCCATGTTGTGTTTATTTTTCTCGTCCGCTTGATAGGCCTCGCGAAAGCTTAACTTCCAATCTTCACCCCAATCAGGGAATTGCGTGTCGCCATCCACATCAAAATCAATATAAGTCAGATAGAGCTTGTTCGCTTTAGGCAGACAGCTTTCATAGATAGAACCGCCACCGATGATCATCACTTCATCAACATCGCTTACTAGCTCTAATGCTTGATCAATTGACGTTACAGTCGTCACACCTTCGATTTCTAAACTTTCGTCGCGGCTGATTACGACATTTACTCGGCCAGGTAAAGGGCGACCAATCGAATCATAGGTCTTACGCCCCATCACTACCGGTTTACCCATCGTTGAGCGTTTAAACCATGCGAAATCTGCAGGTAAATGCCAAGGCATCTGATTATCTTTACCAATTACACGGTTGTTTGCCATTGCCGCTATCATACTGATGATCATAAATAGAAAGTCCTGTCCTTACCTGAAAATGAAATTGAAGTTAGACGATAGGTCTACGACGATAGAATAACAGCCCCGGCACCGCCAAGCCAATCGCTAGCCCTGCGATAATGAACATCGACTTTAAGAAGTTCTCCATCAACATGGCGAGCAAATCTGGGTTATACCCTGCTCTGTTTATTTCTACCATAGCGATCATCGCTTTGAACGCAAAGACTCCTGGAACCATCGGAATCAAAGCGGCGACTGTAAAAACTTTTGGGTGTGCTAACAGTTTGTGTGACCAATGAACCCCAATCATCCCCACAATAGTCGCAGCAAAGAACGTCGCCCATTCAATGGGAATGCCAAAATGCATCATTAAGTAACGGCTACCGTGGCCAATTGAGCCTCCAAGCGCGCAATAGATCAACGCTCGTTGTGGTACGTTAAAAACCAATGCAAAGCCGACGGCAGGTATGGCAGCAAAAAACATATCGTTCAGAAGGCCTACCAATAATTCAAAGATAGTCATTAGCTTGCCCACCCCCACACGTCTGAAAGACTCATCGCCGCAACAATGCCTAAGCTTGTTGCCAACGTTAATAAACTAGCCATGGTAAAGCGTGCGAGCCCCATATTAATATGGCCTTTAAGCATATCCGCAACAGAGTTAATTAAAGGGAAACCGGGCACAAGCATCAGCACAGAAGAAGCCATCACGATAGTGGGTTGGCCACCGATGTTATAAAGAACCGCTTGCGCTGAAATAGTTGTCGTAACAAACGCTGTGATAGCAAAGTTTAATAAGGGGTTAAAATGGCGATGACCAATTTCTTGTCTGACGATCATGCCGCAAGCTGAAGCAATAAAAGTCATCATGAAGACTTGCCCGTCTCCGCCCGCAAGGTGGCTGAAAGAGGCGCACGACAACCCTATCATCACAACCACTAACCAACGGTTGTAGCGCTCGGGGCTGATGTTTTGAATCTTTTTATACGCCAAATCATAATCGAGAATTCCCTTCTCCATCATGATGCAAATGCGTTGAATGTCGGTGATAACCTGCATGTTAATGCCACGATCAGCACAGCTTCGAGTAGTCGTTATGCAATGATCATCCATTACTGTTGTCACGACCAACGCATTGGCTGACAGTGCAACTTCAACCTCATTCACCCCACAAGCAATACCGATGCGGCGCATAATATCACCGACCAGTGTGCTCTCGGCGCCGTGTGCCAATAACATTTGTCCTGACTGAGCGACTAACCTTGAGATCGCTCTTTGTTCTGATGCCATGATTTCCTTCCCATAGGCGTAAAGTATCTAGAAACGAATTCTGCATTAAAATTCGATAAGACATAATGATTTAGATACAAAAAAACCGCAATTTTCATTGCGGTTTAGTAATACTATTAGTGTGCTTTAGAAGAAGCGACCAAAGTATTTATAAGAAACTCTGAGACTTAGTCACGAACATAGATAACATGACCGTCATCTTCTTCGTCATCCCAGTCATCCCAATCGTCGTCATCTTCAGTAACGACATTCTTACCGGCCATCGCATCTTTATGGTAGTCATCCCACATAAAGTTAACTTTTTCTTCTTCTTCAATTGCTTCAACTTCACGAGGTAGGTTCTCCATGAACTCACCCAGTTTAAAGCAAAGATCTTTCGTGCCGATCTTGTTTACAGCAGAGATCTTGAAGTACTCGCCTTCCCAACCTAAAGCTTCGACGATTTCTTGAATCTTTTCATCCGCTTCTTCTTCAGGCATTAGATCAACTTTGTTGAATACTAACCAGCGAGGTTTCTGTGCCACTTTTTCGCTGTATTGCTCAAGCTCGTCAATGATCGTCAGTGCATTCTGAATAGGATCAGAACCATCAATCGGCAAAATATCGATCATGTGCAGAAGAACACGACAACGCTCAAGGTGCTTCAAGAAACGAATGCCAAGGCCAGCGCCATCAGCTGCACCTTCAATTAGACCCGGGATATCAGCAACAACGAAGCTCTTTTCAGGGACAACACTAACAACACCTAAGCTAGGGATTAGCGTGGTAAACGGGTAATCAGCAACTTTCGGTTTCGCAGCAGATACTGAGCGAATAAAAGTAGATTTACCAGCGTTTGGCAAGCCAAGCATACCAACATCCGCTAATAGAAGAAGCTCTAAACGTAGTTCGCGAACTTCACCTTTAGTACCCATTGTCTTTTGACGAGGAGCACGGTTAACAGACGACTTAAAACGCGTGTTACCAAGACCGTGCCAACCACCTTTACCAACCATTACTTTCTTGCCATGTTCAGCAACTTCAGCAACGATTTCATTAGTGTGGATATCAACAGCGCGAGTACCTACAGGTACTTTCATGGTCATATCTTTACCACGTTTACCCGTACAGTTACCACCGCGGCCATTTTCGCCACGCTCTGCATTGTAAAAACGTTGGAAACGGTAGTCGATCAGTGTGTTTAAGTTTTCATCCGCTTGGATGTAAACATCACCACCATCACCGCCATCACCGCCGTCAGGACCACCTTTAGCGACGAATTTTTCGCGCCAAAAGCTTACTGTACCATTACCGCCATCACCGGCTTCTATTTTTACTGATGCTTCATCAACGAATTTCATTTTTTAACTCCGCACTTACGTTGCGTTACCACTCATCAAGGAGTGATATAAATTCTAGCAGATCCGTGTTTAGATCGATCACCTAAGATCTAGATCGATCTGCAACCAAGGAACAAATAAGGAGAGGTTCTTTGCTTTCTGTTTCTTAAAAAACAAACGGCTTCTCAAAACTAAACTGTTTATCAAACACCAAATTGCTTCTCAAACTAAAGCCAGAGCGTCTACTTTTTTATTCTCGCTATAAATAAAAAACCCTGCCGAATCGGCAGGGCTTTTGAATTCAGCTTGAAAGCTAGTATAAATAATCTAATAAAAGATTAAATTACTCAGCTTCGATGCTTACAAACTTACGGTTTTTAGGACCTTTTACTGCAAATTTCACTTTACCTTCAGTAAGAGCGAAAAGAGTATGGTCTTTACCGATGCCAACGTTTGTGCCAGCGTGGAACTTAGTACCACGTTGACGAACGATGATGTTACCTGCAAGAACAGATTCACCACCAAAACGCTTAACACCAAGACGTTTGCTTTCTGAATCGCGGCCGTTATTAGTAGAACCGCCAGCTTTTTTATGTGCCATTGTTAAACTCTCCTAATACTTAAGCGTTAATGCCAGTGATTTTCACTTCTGTGAACCACTGACGGTGACCAGCTTGCTTACGCGAGTGCTTACGACGACGGAACTTAACGATTTTTACTTTATCGCCACGACCGTGTTGTACTACTTCTGCAGTAACCTTGCCACCTTCAACAAGAGGTGCACCAACAGCGATTTCTTCGCCGTTAGCAACAAGAAGAACTTTATCAAATTCTACAGTTGCACCAGTTTCAACGTCTAATTTCTCTAAACGAAGTGTTTGACCTTCGCTTACTCGGTGTTGTTTGCCACCAGATTGGAAAACAGCGTACATATTTTACTCCGCTTTTTCCGCACAGCCTATGGTTGTTAATTCTACAACTCGGGTGTGCGCTAAACTAATCAATAGGGCGCAGATTCTACGGGAATCATGCCGCTATGACAAGCCATATTTTTAAAATATTGGCGAAAACATGTTCGCCAAAGAAAAGTGCGGCAATGATGCCTTTAAGTGATGTATTAATCAACGTTTTTTAGTGTATTATTCAACAATTAAATACAACGTATAAGCCTTACAGGGTCTAACTTCAGCCGGATGAACAATGGATTTTAAAGCTATCCAAACGCTTACTGCCAATGATATGGCAAAAGTGAATGAAACAATTCAAGCCCAACTTAATTCTGACGTAAGTTTAATCAACCAGCTTGGTTTTTATATCGTTAGCGGTGGTGGCAAACGCCTACGCCCTTTGCTTGCTCTTTTATCAGCTCGCGCACTTGGTTACCAAGGAGAGGCTCATATAACCTCAGCCGCGTTTATTGAGTTTATCCACACAGCAACACTGCTTCATGACGATGTTGTCGACGAATCAGACATGCGACGTGGCAAAGCGACAGCGAATGCTGCTTTTGGTAATGCAGCTAGCGTTTTGGTTGGTGATTTTATTTACACCCGCTCATTCCAGATGATGACGACGCTTGGATCTTTAAGGATCCTTGAGCTAATGAGCGAATCAGTAAATGTGATTGCCGAGGGTGAAGTTCAACAATTGATGAACTGTAACAACCCAGACACCACAGAAGAAAGCTACATGCAGGTGATCTATTCAAAGACCGCTCGTTTGTTTGAAGCCGCAACCCAAATCGGCGCAATTCTTACAGAGTCTTCACCTGAGATCGAAACTGCGATGCAAAACTACGGTAAGTACCTAGGAACAGCATTCCAGCTTATTGATGATGTGATGGACTACACCGCTGATGGTAAAGAGATGGGTAAAAATGTTGGTGATGACTTAGCAGAAGGCAAACCGACGTTACCATTACTTTACGCTATGCATAATGGCTCGCCAGACCAAGCGAGCATGATTCGTGAAGCGATTGAAAAAGCCAATGGTATGGAACATCTCGACGACATCATGTCTGTCATGAAAGAGACCGGCTCGTTAGAGTACACGACCAATAAAGCCTATGAAGAAGCTGATAAAGCTATTGCTGAGCTTTCTATTCTTCCTGAGTCAGAATACAAGCAGGCTTTAACTACGCTAGCTCACCTTGCAGTAAAACGTAGCAAGTAAATAGACAGCTATATAATAAAAAAGAGCCTGTTGGCTCTTTTTTTGATCCTGCTAGATAATACTCTGGGTCTCAATAACGACTCGATTCTAACGATAGAGGTAGTTGCGCTTCGATCTCTTCAAGTTCTTCCAACGGAACTGCATATTGCTTATGACTATTGTAAGACTCAAACAACGCGAACTGCTCTTGCTCATCGATAACCAATATCTTGCCCAAGCGACCTAGATAGTTAACATTCATCCCTTTTTGTACTCTAGTCATCGTTCAATACCCTAATTCTTCGTGGTTAGAAAAAGATTACGAGTGGATTGAATACAAGGATCAAAAAAGCCGATCGCAATGATCGGCTTTCGTTAACTGTCGTTTTAGCAGAGTTCAGTTATCTATCGCTTATTTAGCGAATTCAACACCAATCTCAATATCGCCATTTAGCGTTTCTAGCATGCTGTCTAGTGCATTGCGTTCGAAGTCGCTCAGTTCACCGTAGCTAAGAATCGCTTCAGCGCCTTCTTTGCCAAGTTTAACTGGTTGTGCGAAGAATGGTGCGTGCTCGCCTTCACCTTCAACGTAGGCACACTCAATCACGTTCTCTTCGCCTTGAAGTGCTTTCACTAGAGCAAGACCGAAGCGACAAGCTGCTTGACCCATAGATAGGGTCGCACTACCGCCACCCGCTTTAGCTTCTACTACTTCAGTACCCGCGTTTTGGATGCGAGTTGTTAGCGCTGCGATTTCTTCGTCAGTAAACTCAACACCTTCAACTTGAGAAAGCAGAGGAAGGATCGTTACACCTGAGTGACCACCGATAACAGGAACACGAATGTCGCCTGGATCTTTATCTTTCAGCTCAGCAACGAACGTTTCAGAACGAATGACATCAAGAGTAGTAATACCGAATAAACGACGCTTGTCGTAAACGCCCGCTTTCTTAAGTACTTCAGCAGCGATTGGCACTGTTGTATTTACTGGGTTAGTAATGATACCAACACAAGCAGTAGGACAAGTAACGGCAATTTTTTCAGCTAGAGACTTAACAATGCCAGCGTTCACATTGAAAAGATCCGCACGATCCATACCAGGTTTACGAGCAACACCCGCAGAAATAAGCACAACATCCGCACCTTCAAGTGCTGGAGTTGGATCTTCACCCGCGTAACCTTTGATCGAAACAGGCGTTGGGATATGGCTAAGATCGGCAGCAACCCCCGGGGTTACCGGAGCGATGTCGTAAAGTGCAAGATCTGAACCAGCAGGCAGGCGGTTCTTTAGTAGTAGGGCTAGGGCTTGACCGATGCCACCAGCGGCACCAATAACAGCTACTTTCATTGTTATTCTCCTTGAGAGCTTTCTCTTATAGATTCTTTGTAGGGTAATTCTTGAGCTAAATTTAAGTTAAAAAACTATATTAATCACAAAGTGATTACAATCAATTAACGCTAGCTTTGCGACTTCGCGCAAGTCAATAAAACCGTGCTACACAGCAAGTTCGCATTATGGCGATAATCATTTGAAATGACAAAACAACTCGTCTTAAATAACACATTATCCTATTAAATTTTTACAGTGATATGACTAACAAATTACCGTGATATTTTGGCGAGAACTGAATATGTATGCGAGAATATGCAAACATCTTTGTTAATGAATAAGAATGACATATGCGCAATACAGAAAAACAAGACAACTTAGTTCGAGCTTTTAAATCACTACTAAAAGAAGAACGTTTTGGTTCGCAAGGCGAGATTGTCGATGCCCTGAAGCATGAAGGCTTTGAAAGTATCAACCAATCTAAAGTTTCGCGTATGTTAACTAAGTTTGGCGCCGTGCGAACACGCAATGCAAAAATGGAGATGGTTTATTGTCTTCCTGCTGAACTTGGTGTTCCGACGGTTTCGAGCTCTTTAAGAGAGTTAGTGTTAGATATTGATCACAACAATGCATTGGTTGTGATACACACTGGCCCTGGTGCCGCGCAGCTTATTGCTCGCTTATTAGATTCATTAGGTAAGTCAGAAGGCATACTGGGGGTAGTTGCTGGAGATGATACTATCTTCATTACTCCAACCTTATCAGTTACCACTAAGCAACTGTTCGATTCTGTATGCGAACTGTTTGAATACGCAGGATAATTGCTCACAGTTTCATAACTATCAGCCATTGCTATTGGATCACAAACACCTATTTAGTTCGTGATCCAAATCACATCCTAAGATATCTATCCCGCCTCTCCCAAAAATCACTAACTCATTGATTTTAAAAAACTCAATAGCAAATCAAACACGAGATCCAACCGTCATTTGTTAGATTTTTTCGCTATATCTTTTAACATTTGAGTAATTTTCTGCCAATTTTTGATATTATTCAGCCACTTTTTCATCACATGGATTGAAAAAGGTGCCGTTTCCAAATAGGAAACTCCAGAAACGACTACACTTGTTTCAGGGTTAATAATGAATAAAGGAAGGGAAATTCATGGCATTTACCAAACTGATTAAAGTTGGGGCTATTGCAGCTGCTGTAATGGGCGCTGGCGCAGTTAACGCTCAAGAGTTCATCACAATTGGTACTGGTTCAGTAACGGGTGTTTATTACCCGACTGGTGGTGCAATTTGTAAGCTAGTGAACAAAGGCCGTAAAGACCACAACATTCGTTGTTCTGTCGAGTCTACTGGCGGTTCAATCTACAACGTTAATACCATCCGTGCTGGTGAACTAGATTTCGGTGTTGTTCAATCGGACTGGCAATACCACGGCTACAACGGTACAAGTAAGTTCAAAGACCAAGGCGAATACAAGAAACTTCGTGCTATGTTCTCTCTACATACAGAACCGTTCAACATCATCGCTCGCACCGATGCAGGTATTAACAATGTTTCAGACCTAGCTGGTAAGCGTGTCAACATTGGTAACCCTGGCTCTGGCGATCGTGCAACGATGGGTGTTGTAATGGACTCTATGGGCTGGACTAACGATAGCTTCAAGCTTGCTTCTGAACTGAAAGGTTCTGAGCGTTCACAAGCACTTTGTGATAACAAGATTGATGCATTCATCTACATGGTTGGTCACCCGAACGGATCAATTAAAGAAGCGACAACGTCTTGTGATGCAAAACTGGTTTCTGCAACAGGTCCACAGATCGACAAGATCGTAGCTGAAAACCCATACTACGCATACAGCACAGTACCTGCTGGTATGTACCGCGGTACAGATGCTGACGTAAATAGCTTCGGTGTTGCTGCAACTATGGTAACAACTTCAGACGTTTCGGATGAAGTAGCATACAACGTTGCTAAAGCAGTATTTGAAAACTTCGCAACATTCAAACGTCTGCACCCAGCATTTGCTAACCTGAAAAAAGAAGACATGGTTAAAGCGGGTATCTCTATCCCTCTTCACCCAGGTGCCGCAAAATACTACAAAGAAGTAGGTCTTCTAAAGTAACTCTACTTTAAGCCTACTAAACCAATAAGGAGGCTAGTCCTCCTTATTGGCTTTTCACGTTTTATAAAAATAATTTAAGTGAAAAGAACAACCCTTTAAGTTTCTCCAATTTGGAGGACTTACCTTCGTATCAAGCCTAAGACAAAGACGAACAAAGAACGCATTTCTCTATCCATTCACTACACTAGATAGGAAAGAAATCACGTTTAGTTGTTCGTAACAAAAGGCAGACCATCAATAATAAGGATAAAGTACATGACGCAGACAACATCACCGTCTCCAGATGTGCAAGAAATGGTGGCACAATCAGATACTGGTGCGCGTAGCCCTCGTGGTATCCAAGGCCGTATTTTATGGTTTGTGCCTCTATGTTGGTCACTGTTCCAACTTTGGTATGCATCTCCGCTGCCATTCATTTTTAACTTCGCAATTTTAAACGACACTGAAGCTCGAGCAATTCACCTTACGTTTGCTATTTTCCTAGCCTTTACCGCTTATCCAGCCATGAAGAATTCGCCTAGGGATCGCATCCCAGCTGTCGACTGGATACTAGCGCTTGTAGGTAGCTTTTCAGCTTCTTATATCTATATTTTCTATACTCAGCTCGCTGAACGCTCGGGTGCACCAACAACATTCGATATTGTTGCGGCCGTATTCGGTATGGTTCTACTGCTTGAGGCAACACGACGCGCTTTAGGTCCACCTCTTATGGTTGTGGCAGCCGTCTTCCTACTTTACACCTTTGGCGGTCCACACATGCCAGACGTTATCGCCCACAAAGGTGCGAGCCTGAACAAGGCAATGTCGCATCTGTGGTTAACAACAGAAGGTGTGTTCGGTGTTGCTCTTGGCGTATCAACGTCATTTGTATTCTTGTTTGTACTGTTTGGTGCAATGCTTGAGCGCGCGGGTGCAGGTGCTTACTTCATCAAAGTGGCATTCTCTCTGCTTGGCCACATGAAGGGCGGCCCAGCGAAAGCAGCCGTTGTAGCATCTGGTTTATCTGGTCTGGTATCAGGTTCTTCGATTGCTAACGTAGTTACCACAGGTACCTTTACTATCCCGCTAATGAAGCGTGTTGGTTTCCCGGGAACAAAAGCGGGTGCAGTAGAAGTCGCAGCTTCAACCAATGGTCAATTAACACCACCGATCATGGGTGCAGCAGCATTCTTGATGGTTGAGTATGTGGGCATCTCTTACGTAGAAGTAATCAAAGCAGCACTACTGCCCGCTCTGATCTCTTACATCGCCCTGATTTACATTGTTCACTTAGAGGCATGTAAAGCAGGTATGACGGGCTTACCTCGTCGTCACACACCAACTATCGTACAAAGCCTACTGTCTTTTACGGGTACCATTTTAGGTCTGTGTGTTATCAGCGCTGCGGTTTACTACGGTGTCGGCTGGACAAAAGATGTCTTTGGCGCTGCGGCCACACCAATTGTGACTGTTGCTCTATTAGTCTCTTATGTCGCTCTGGTTCGTGTTTCTGCTAAATACGCAGCTGAAGGTGGCATGGAAATCGACGAGAACCTAACAGAAGTACCTGATCCAGGCCCAACGATTAAGTCTGGCCTTCACTTCCTACTGCCTATCGTAGTTCTAGTTTGGTGTTTAACGGTTGAACGTTTCTCTCCAGGTCTGTCGGCATTCTGGGCGACCGTGTTCATGATCTTCATTCTGATCACTCAGCGTCCTTTAATGACTCTGATGAACAAATCAGACGATCTTGCAGAGCAAACTAAAGCAGGTTTCGTTGACCTAGCAGAGAGCTTAGTTTCAGGCGCACGTAACATGATCGGTATCGGTGTAGCGACAGCTGCAGCAGGTACGGTTGTAGGCGTGGTAACGCTGACAGGTATCGGCCTTGTAATGACCGATTTTGTTGAGTTCATCTCAGGCGGTAGCATCATTCTAATGTTGTTATTCACTGCGGTAATCAGCTTGATCTTAGGTATGGGCTTGCCAACAACGGCGAACTACATCGTTGTATCAACATTGATGGCACCAGTAATTGTTACCTTAGGTGCAGCGCACGGCTTGATCATTCCACTGATTGCGGTTCACTTATTCGTGTTCTACTTCGGTATTCTTGCGGACGATACACCTCCGGTAGGTTTGGCTGCATTTGCGGCCGCTGCGATTGCTAAATCAGACCCGATTCGTACCGGTATTCAAGGTTTTACCTACGATATCCGGACCGCGATATTGCCGTTCATGTTCATCTTCAACACCCAACTACTGTTGATGGGCATTGATTCTTGGTGGCACTTAGCACTGACGATTTTCTCTTCGGTTACTGCGGTACTTATCTTTGCAGCAGCGACACAAGGTTGGTGGTTCACTAAGAACAAGTGGTGGGAAACTATACTGCTTATCGTTCTGACCTTCTCTTTCTTCCGCCCTGGCTTCTGGTGGGACATGATTTATCCAGAGAAAGTTCTTTCACCTGGAGTTGAGATTGCTCAAATCACAGAAAATCTATCTGTGGGACAATCGCTTGAATTGAGAGTCGGTGGCGAAAACTTAGAAGGTAACTATTCTGAGAAAACAGTTCGCCTTCCGTTTGAAGATTCTGCGACAACAAGTGAAGACCGCATTGCTTCAATGGGCCTAATGCTGACCCAAGCTGACGACAAGATGATTGTTGATATGGTTGAGTTTGGTAGCCCTGCTGAAGCCGCTGGCATTGACTTTGATTGGGAAATTAAATCCGTTATCCAAGATGCAGAACGACCAATGAAAGAGTGGGTATTCTTACCTGCCCTATTAATTTTGATTGGTTTAGCGATGAACCAAAGAAGGCGTGCTCGTAAGGATGAGATTAGCGCGTAATGGATAGAGCCAAATAGCGCTCTACTCTATTTGGCTTTTTTACTACATGGAAAAGATAATTACAGCGCTTGGTATGTACTCGGCGCTGATCAAAAAGAGACGAATACATGTATAGACAAATCCTTGTTCCCGTTGATCTGAACGACAAAGGCTTTTCTGATAAAGCGGTCGAGCTAGCGGTATGGCACGCGAAACACAGTAATGCTGAGATCCACATTCTGAACGTATTACCGGGCATCCACATGTCGATGGTAGCGTCTTACTTCCCGAAAGATGCAGCAAACCAAATGAAGCTTGATGTTAAAAATCAGCTGAAAGAATTTGCTGATAAGCATATCGACGATGATGTGATCTATAAAGTTCACGTTGCCGAAGGCAAGACCTACACAACGATTCTTGATTGCGCAGAGAAACTAGGGGCAGATCTTATCGTGATGCCTAGTCATAAGCGTTCAAAAATCGACAAGGTTGTACTTGGTTCTGTTGCAAGCAAAGTGGTTCAGAACTCACCAATCAATGTATTGGTAGTTAAGCCGCAAGGCTAAATCACTTAATCGACACAACGATCTAAATCTAAAAAGGTTGGCCTAATAGCCAACCTTTTTAGATTTTGTGATTGCACCATTCAATTCTTCAATCAACTCACTAAGTTCTGCGGATTACCTGCAACAAACCCATCAATATTATCGATTAAGATATCAGACAGTTTTTGAATTGAACTGTCGCTGCCCCACGCCACATGTGGTGTTAGCAGTAAATTAGGTAAGTGACTGTTAGCCAATAGTGGATTCGAATTATCTGCAGGTTCTTGTGTAAACACATCCATGCCCGCACCTGCAATCTCATTACTTTTCAAAGCTTCAACTAAGGCCTGCTCATCGACAAGTCCACCACGGCCAGCATTAATTAATACCGCACTTGATTTCATCATGGTTAGCTCTCGCTCTGAAATCAGATTTCGAGTCGCTTCAGTCAATGGACAATGTAAGCTGATCGCATCCGCTTGCTGTAACACCGTATCAAAAGGTAGATACCCTTCTCGACAAGAATCAGCCCCTTTACGCTCAGTAAAGATGACATTCATACCAATCGCTTTTGCTAATATCGCGGTCGCTTGCCCTAAGCTACCACTCCCGATTAAGCCCAATGTACTGCCTGCAACATCTTGAATCGGATGAGTAAAGAAACAGAATTGTTTGTCCTTTTGCCACTCGCCAGCCTCGATATCTTGATGATAACCAACGAGGTTTCGCTTAAGCGTAAACAGCATCGCGATAACATGTTCAGGTACCGATTGAGTCGCATAGCCCTGTACGTTAGCCACTGCGATATTGTTACCCTTGCAGTACTCTACATCGACATTGTTCATACCCGTTGCTGAAACAGCTATTAGCTTAAGTTGTTGTGCTTGAGCTAAATTCGATTCGTTGAGCACAACCTTATTGGTAATAACCACATCAGCGTCTTCAACTCGTTCAGACACTTGCTCCGGCGAAGTTAAATCATACTCAACCCATTGATGTTCAAAGCTAAGAGGTTTTAAATGTATTTGAGATGGGATGGTCGCTCGGTCGAGAAAGACCACTTTCAACTGCGGCATTGTACGTCCTTGAATTTATGTCAATTGAGTCATTCTAAGCTTTTAGCTTACTGTAGTCTGGAAGCTCTGGCGCAATTTCAAAGTGCTGTTCGATTTGTGGTGAAGCTTGAGGATAAAAATCACATGGCACGAAGGCTTTGAAAAGCTGATTATTAGCCGGATGATAAAAACTCAGTTCACATGCGTGTAAAGCTAACCTATCGCTATAATTAAACGCATCTTGTGTTGCATAAAACTCGTCGCCCACAATTGGATTCCCTAGTTCCATGCAGTGAACACGCAACTGATGAGAGCGACCAGTGATCGGCAGCAATTTCAATAATGTCGTTTGAGGCTCTTGTTGCTCAACCACATAGCGAGTCTGAGATGGTTTACCCTCGTCGAAACACACTTTCTGTCTAGGGCGATTCGGCCAGTCGCAAATAAGAGGAAGGTCAATCAAACCTTCCTTGTCTTCCATTGAACCCCACACTCGTGCGTAATAAAGTTTGTGTGTCTGTCGATATTGAAATTGCTTCTTCAAATTCCGCTCAGCCTGCTTATGCTTAGCCAATAGCATCAAGCCTGATGTCGACATATCCAACCGATGCACAACCTGAATCTCCGGAAAATCCACAACCAACCGACTCCACATACTGTCGTAGTGTTCTGGCAGTCTCCCCGGCACCGAAAGTAGGCCTGCAGGCTTGTTCACCACAAGAATATCATCATCTTGATAGATAATATCAGTCCACGGTTCACGTGGTGGTGTGTACTGTTCTAACGCCATTAGAGCCTCTTAATTACTGGTTAATAAATAACTCATGGTCGATTCGTTTATTAAAAAATACAATTTTAAACACTTTTGTACATAAAAGTTGACGAAATCACGAAACATGGTATTGATAAGGTAACGGAAAATAAGAACTAAGCCTCAAAGGAAAAACGATGGAAAGTACGGCTAAAACCACCTCAACACCAACCTCCACACCACTTTCAAGCCTGATTAAATCTTTTGGCCCAGGAATCATGATGGCCGCAGCTGCGGTCGGTGGATCTCACTTAGTCGCTTCAACGAAAGCTGGCGCTATTTATGGATGGCAACTAGCCGCACTGATTCTTTTAGTTAACGTATTTAAGTACCCATTCTTTAGAGCCGGCATCCAATATACCCTTGGTACTGGGCAAAGCTTGGTGGAAGGATATTCTAACCTCGGTCGACCTTACCTTGTTATCTTTTCGATACTAAGTGCCATTTCCGCCGTGGTAAATACCTCAGCCTTACTGCTATTCAGTGCAAGCTTACTGAGTTACTTTATTCCTTTTGATTTGGCCACCAGCACATTGTGCATGATCGTTTTAGCTACGTGCTTGATCATTCTATTCGCTGGCCATTATCGCGCGCTCGATACACTGTCTAAAGCGATCATGGCGATCCTGACCATCACAACCTTGGCTGCAGTCGCTATTGCTATCGGCTCTCCAGTTGAACCTGATGCGGCTTTTGTTCCACCATCACCTTGGTCATTGGCAGCTATTGGCTTTATCGTTGTCACTATGGGTTGGATGCCCGCGCCTATCGAGATATCAAGCATCACCTCTATGTGGCTAAAAAGCCAAAAAGAGAAACAAGAAGTGACCGCTCAATCTGCACTGTTCGATTTCAATGTAGGCTACATTGGTACGGCACTGCTTGCTTTGGTATTCGTTGCTTTAGGTGCACTAGTACTTCATGGAACAGGCGTTGAACTGTCTCGCTCTGGTGTTGGCTTCACCCATCAATTGGTCGGCATCTACGCTTCCACGATTGGTGAATGGTCTCGCCCACTGATCGCTCTTATCGCCTTCTTCTGTATCTTTGGCAGTACCATTACCGTTATCGATGGTTACTCACGCGTGCTTGCCGAGTCACAGCGCCTGTTATTGAAAAAAGAATCGAGCCCAAAAATGCTGCAAGGCTGGATCATCATTGTCTCTCTCGCGGCACTCGCAATTGTGATGTTCTTCAGCGCAGCACTGATGCCAATGCTTGATTTTGCGATGGTGCTTGCCTTTGCTACTACGCCATTCTTCGCATTGCTTAACTTCATCTTAGTAAGCAAAACTAAGCTTCCTGAAGCGTTGGCGATTGGCACTAAGCTAAAATGGTTGTCTGTGGCAGGCCTTATTTACCTATTTGGCTTCTTAGCTCTGTTCGTTTGGTGGAAATGGTTGATGTAATCTGCTCTCCAAATTCTTAGCCAAACTGTTAACCACGCTCTTAACCAAACTACAGATACAAATAAGGCCTTCGTAATGAAGGCCTTATTTCGTTAAAGCATTTAGCTAATTCAAAACTAGTTGTGAGAAACCACAATCATGCGTAACGAATCCAGCTGAACTTGAGCTTTGCTGATGTAACCCGTCAGTTCATTGATTTGAGCTTCGATAACCTCTAACTCTTCATCACGAATGTTAGGATTAACCGCTTTAAGCGCTTGTAGACGTTCTAACTCACCGTTCAAGTTAGTTTGCATATCTTTCTGAGCTTGCTGACGAACTTCTTCAACCTTCGGCAGTACATGCGTCTCACCTGCTTCGATTAGCTTGTGAATCTCACCTTGTACCGAGTTTACTAGCTTGCTCGCTAAATGACGGTTTACCGGGCTTAGTTGACGGTTAAAGCTATCGAATTCAACCTGAGCAGATAAATCGTTACCACGACCATCCATCATCAAGCGAATCGGAGTCTTAGGCAGGAACTGGCTGATACCGCTGCGCTTTGGCGCTTGTGCATCAACAAGGTAAACCAACTCAAGCAGAATTGTGCCCACTGGCAGCGCTTTGTTCTTCAGTAGAGATACCGCAGACGCACCCACACCTTCACTCAATAGCAGATCAATACCGCCCTGAATCATTGGGTGTTCCCAGCTAATGAAGTTCATGTCTTCACGAGACAGCGCGGTATCACGATCGAACGTAATGGTTGCACCTTCGTAAGGTAAACCTGGGTAGCTTGGCACCATCATGTGTTCAGAAGGTGTCACAACTAGTGCATTTTCACCCTTGTCATCTTGGTTCAGACCAATGGTGTCAAACAGGCTCAGTGCAAAAGAAACGAGGTTAGTATCACCATCGGTAGAAGCAATTTTCTCTGCAATCTCATGGGCTTTATCACCACCATTTGAATGCATTTCTAATAGTCGATCTCGGCCTTTTTCTAGATCCGATTTCAGGCTTTGATTGAGCTTCGCTGATTCTTCAATGACTTCATCAAGCTGCTCAGTGTTACCAGAAGCCAGCATTTCGATCAGTACATCAGAATACTTATCGTAAACCGTGCGACCAGTAGGACAAGTCTCTGCGAATGCATTCAAACCTTCATCGAACCAACGCGCTAGAATCGCTTGCGATGTGCCTTTTAGGTAAGGGACATGAATGTCGATATCTCGAAGTTGACCGATACGGTCCAAACGACCAATACGTTGTTCAAGCAAATCCGGGTTAAACGGAAGATCGAACATCACTAACTGGTTAGCAAACTGGAAGTTACGACCTTCAGAACCGATTTCGCTACAGATAAGAACCTGAGCGCCGCCCTCTTCTTGAGCAAAATAAGCCGCAGCTTTATCACGCTCTAGAATCGACATGCCTTCGTGGAATACCGTTGCACGCACGCCTTCACGCTCACGCAGTGCTTGCTCTAATTGCAAAGCAGTACTCGCACGCGACGCGATCACTAGGATCTTCTCGCTGCGCTTGTCTTGAATCTTTTCAATCAACCAGTTCACACGAGAATCGAACTGCCACCAGCTTGAGTCTTCACCTTCAAATTCTTGGAAGATCTCTTCTGGATATAACATCTTCATCGCTCGAGCTTCTGGTGCCATCTTGCCACCGATCATGCCCGATACACGCATCGAGGTTGTGTACTGCGTTGGAATGTCCATCGGCAGTAGGTTTACATTACGCTTAGGGAAGCCTTTGATTGCAGCACGTGTATTTCTAAAAAGAACACGGCCAGTACCATGGCGATCCATAAGGTTATCAATCAGTTCTTGGCGAGCTAAGGCTTGCTCTTCTTCGCTGCTATCACCTTCGATAACACGGAACAGTGGCTCAACATCTTGCTCAGACAGAAGTTCTGTAATTTGGTTCTTCGCGCTGTTTTCAAGCTTCACGCCAGAGAACAATGCCGTTACTGCATCAGCAACTGGCGCATATTGGTCTTCTTCTTCAACGAATGCTTCGTAATCGTAGAAGCGATCAGGATCAAGCAGACGCAGACGCGCAAAGTGACTCTCACGACCCAGCTGTTCAGGGGTCGCTGTCAGTAGCAATACACCAGACGTGTTTTCAGCTAATCCTTCAACCACTTGGTATTCGCGGCTCGGTTTGTCTTGGCTCCACTCAAGGTGGTGCGCTTCATCGACAACCAACAAATCCCACTCACCTTCAAGTGTTTGCTCGTAGCGCTTACGGCTCTTGCGCAGAAAATCCAAAGAACACAGAACGTATTGCTGTGTATCGAATGGATTATCTGATTCTGCGAAAGATTCTATGCAACGCTCTTCATCAAAGATAGAGAAGTGCAGGTTGAAACGGCGCATCATCTCTACTAACCACTGGTGTTGTAGAGTTTCAGGAACCACAATCAGGATACGTTCAGCACGGCCAGACAACACCTGTTGGTGGATGATCATGCCCGCTTCTATGGTTTTACCTAGGCCAACTTCATCAGCCAGTAAAACGCGCGGAGCGTGACGACGACCCACTTCATGAGCAATGTAAAGCTGATGAGGGATAAGACCTGCACGCATACCACACAAGCCGCGCATTGGGCTCTTATGTTGTTGGTATTGGTTGCTTAAAGCACGGTAGCGCAACACAAAGTTATCCATACGGTCGATTTGACCTGCGTACAGCTTATCTTGTGGCTTGTTAAAGCGGATCTGGTTACTTAAAAAGATTTCACGCAGAGTCACCTCTGTCTCTTGAGTATCTTCACGAGTACCCAAATAAGTCAGTAGCCCTTTATCTTCGATAACTTCTTCAACAGATAAATACCAACCTTCTTGGCATTCGATGACATCGCCTACATTGAACGCCACTCGGGTTACGGGAGCATCTGTGCGTGCATAGACGCGGTTTTCTTCTGACGCAGCAAACATTACTGTTACTGTGCGAGCATCCATTGCTACAACGGTACCTAAACCTAAATCGCTCTCCGTATCGCTTATCCAGCGTTGCCCCAAAGCAAATGTCATGAATCGACTACCTCAATCTTATAGTTGGAATTTGGTCTTTCTAATTGCAATTTCAAACAAGAACGTTATTGCTCTTGAACTAAAAATATAGCCAAAAATGCCTAGTTTGCAGCCACTTTTTAAGTGCGCTCTTAATAATAAATATCTTGAGAAAATGGTGCAGAAAAAGGTCGCTAATCTTACTCGATGCTGTGATTTAGGTCACGCCTAAAGGAGACGATTTCATACTTTTTTTCTGTTTTCATAAGTGCAATCAAACTGTCAAAAAATCATGGTTATTCTATGGAGAGCAGAATGCAGCTCTCAAATGAAGTTTAGGTGAGTTGTTGACTATCACTAGAATCAGATACTAACCTTTATATGAGCTTAATCTACGTTCAATGAATGCAAGGCAAGCCGTACGTCGGCAAGGAGATGCTATGGGCGAGACCAACCGGAAGCTATTTGTTTTAGACACCAATATCCTACTTCACGAACCCTTCGCTATATTTTCTTTCCAAGAGCACGATGTCGTTATCCCCATGACAGTGCTAGAAGAACTCGACAGAATCAAAGACAGTAAAAGAGATGTTGCTCGTGATGCGAGAATTGCGATTCGAACGCTCGAAGACTTATTCAGGGAAGCCACACCAGACCAAATATCGGAAGGCATCCCTTTTTCTAAAGACATAAACGCATCTGGCAGTATTTCAATACTCGCTGACTACGAACTTCAAGAAAGTATCAAAGCCTTCGCCGATGACAAAGCTGGCGATAACCGAATCCTCAACGCAGTCCTCTATCTTCAAAATAAACGCGCGCCACGAGAAGTGGTTCTTATCACCAAAGACATCAACATGCGTTTACGAGCCAAAGGCGCCGGTGTCCGTTTTGTTGAAGACTATCAAACCGACCAATTGATTGATGATATCCAATACCTCACCAAAGGCTTCCAACAACTGGAAGGCTCATTTTGGGATGGTATCGATAATGTCGAGAGCAGAAGTTTAGGCGGAAAGACCCTGCACACCTTAGCAAGAGCGCCGTTCGAGCCAACCTTTCTCAACCAGTATGTGATTGACGAAGAAAGTGACTTTGCAGCTCGAGTCGAAGAGATTGAAACTGAAAGCATTACACTAAGAGACCTCAGTCGCGAAAGACTAATGAATCGCAGAGCATGGGACATCACACCCAAAAACGTATACCAAGGTATGGCGATCGATGCCCTGCTCGACCCTGATATTGATCTGGTGATTCTCACTGGCGCTGCTGGTAGTGGTAAGACACTGTTAGCCATGGCTGCTGCACTTGAACAAACTATTGAACGTAAACAGTTCGATAAGATCATCGTAACCCGAAACACACCTGATATAGGTGAGTCGATAGGGTTTCTTCCGGGTACAGAGGAAGAGAAGATGTTGCCTTGGTTAGCTGCAGTGACCGATACACTGGAAGCGCTGCACAAGAATGATCACTGCACAGAAGGCTCAATGAAGTACATCTGTGATAAAGCTAACATCCAGTTCAAATCGATTAACTTTATGCGTGGCCGTTCAATTCAGAATGCGTTTGTGCTTTTGGATGAGTGTCAGAACCTCACCGCTTCACAAATCAAAACCATCATCACCCGTTGTGGTGAAGGGACCAAGATCGTCTGCTCAGGAAACCTAGCGCAGATAGATTCTTCCTACCTAACTCCTGTGACCTCGGGGCTCACCTACATGGTCGAGCGTTTTAAAAACTTCGAAGGCAGTGCCAACATCCACCTCAATGGTGTGGTGCGTAGCCGACTGGCTGAGTTCGCGGAAGAGAACATGTAGACTCTGCGCGCTCACAGAACCAGTAACCTATAAACAAAAAGCGCCTCACAATAGAGGCGCTTTCAATCTATTTTATGACGAGAGATTTTGAAATTAACTCGTGCTGCTGACCTGAATTACTCAGTACCACCAACCGTTAGCGAGTCTAGTTTCAATGTTGGCTGACCAACACCCACTGGCACACTTTGACCAGCCTTACCACACACACCAACACCACGGTCAATGCTTAGGTCATTACCGACCATAGACACCTGCTGCATTGCTTCGATACCAGAACCGATCAGCGTCGCGCCCTTCACTGGGTGAGTGATCTTGCCGTTTTCAATCATGTACGCTTCAGAAGCTGAGAACACAAACTTACCTGATGTGATATCAACCTGACCGCCACCGAAGTTCGGTGCGTAGATGCCTTTCTCAACCGTTGCAATGATCTCTTCCGGTGTGTGTTCGCCCGGCAGCATGTATGTATTCGTCATACGTGGCATTGGAAGATGCGCGTAAGACTCACGACGACCGTTACCTGTAGGTGCTACACCCATTAGACGAGCGTTTAGCTTATCTTGCATGTAACCTTTTAAGATGCCGTTTTCGATTAGCGTATTGTACTGACCATTAACACCCTCATCATCAACGTTCAATGAACCGCGTAGATCCGTTAATGTACCGTCATCAACAATCGTACATAGGCTTGATGTAACTTGCTCGCCGATTTTGCCAGAAAATACTGAAGACTCTTTACGGTTGAAATCACCTTCTAAACCGTGGCCTACCGCTTCATGCAGTAGAACACCCGGCCAACCAGAACCAAGAACCACAGGCATTGCACCAGCAGGCGCAGCAACCGCTTCAAGGTTAACTAATGCTTGGCGAATGGCTTCATCAGCGAATTGGTAAGCAACTTGAGAACCGTTAGCATCACTTAAGAAGAAATCGTAACCAAAACGACCACCGCCACCGGCACTGCCACGTTCACGACGATCGCCTTTCTGTGCAAGTACGCTAATTGATAGACGAACCAACGGGCGAATATCACCAGCGAAAGTACCATCAGTTGCCGCAACGAGCATCTGTTCATGTACACCACTTAGGCTCACCGATACTTCAGTTACCATCGGTTCTTTAGTGCGAATGTAAGCATCAAGCGCTTTAAGTAATTCTGTCTTTTGCTGCTTTTCCCAGCTTGCTAGCGGGTTAACTGCATCATAGTAAGCTTGGTTAGAGTTACGTTTGAAAGCTTGTACCTTACCGTTTTGCCCTTGCTTAGCGATACCGCGAGCCGCGATTGCACTCTGTTTAAGGCCATCCAATTGGATTTGGTCAGAGTAAGCAAAACCGGTTTTTTCACCAGATACCGCTCGTACACCAAGACCACAATCGATATTGAAAGAGCCGTCTTTAATAATGCTGTCTTCTAGCACTAAAGATTCATGCCAGCTTGACTGAAAGTAGATATCAGCATAATCAATTTGGCGGGTAGCAATGCTCGCCAATGTATCTGCGATATTTTGCTCCGTCAGCCCTGTTGGGTTCAGTAGCGCTTCTTCAATTTGATTGATGCTCATAAATGGCTCTTATTTGTAATTAAAATTGATTGGTAAATCGAGAATGCTGCGCGATTGGCATATTTTGCCTGATTGATTCGCAACTGGATGTGTCTATCTCAACCACCATACTTTTAGGATCTTGGTCTAGCTGTGCAACCACTCGCCCCCATGGATCAACCACCATTGAGTGTCCCCATGTTTCTCTTTGGCAAGGGTGATTTCCGCCTTGCCCTACCGCGATAATCCACGATTGCGTTTCGATCGCGCGGCATCTTAATAATGCTTCCCAGTGAGCTTGCCCTGTTACTGCGGTAAAAGCTGCCGGTACCACTATGATTTGTGCACCTTGCTTGCGTAACTCTGAATACAAGTGCGGAAAGCGCACATCATAACAAATACTCAAACCTAAGCGACCAAAAGGCGTTTCCGTTGTTACCACTCGGTCACCGGGCGTGAAAATATCCGATTCTCGATAGCACTTATGTGCATCAGCAACATCCACATCAAACATGTGTAACTTATCGTAATGGGCCACTAGACAACCAAAATCATCAATCACCAAGGTTGTGGTAGTCACGCCTTTAGCTGTGCTTATCGGCATACTGCCAATAACAATCCAAATTCGGTAAAGCTTTGCTAGCTCAGAGACTTTCTTTTGCAGTGGGCCATCATTTAGAGGCTCAGCATACTGGTGATAGTCGGCTTTACTGCCAAAGACTAACGCGTTTTCAGGGCACACAACCCACTTAGCCCCCAACTCTTTGCACTTTGCTACTTCTTGAGCAAGATAATCAAAGTTCAAGTCAGGGCGAGGGCCTGATGTCATTTGAATCAACCCAACACAATCCATGTGTATCGCTCCTCCATTCATTATGATTCAGAAATCAGCATTTGACCGTATATTAACCGACTGGCTTGTTATCAACTACTCAGCTAATTTTCTCAATTTTTCGGGTAGCTGGAACTCGCCAGAACTACGAGAAAGCTCACTCACCGTAGGTGAATCCAATGGGCCTTTTACCGAGTAATTCACTTGAGTAAAGACTTCAACCACCGGCGATATAACCGTAGTCACCGCCAATACATACAGCGCCGTTTGAGGCGTTACCGCAAAGGCCGTTAATACTGGAATACCCGAGGTAATATCAGGGGTAAAGTTCACCTCAGCATCGACCAGACGCGTGTTGAGGTTAGCGATTCCTTTGATCTTCATCTCACCCGCGACCGCATCCATGTTCAGATCGTTCGTTAGGAAGATACCATTTTGAATCTTGCCGGTTCCTGTGATGCTATTGAATGCCATGCCATTATCAAATACGTCCGAGAAGTCGAGCTGCATCTTACGGATAATCGAATCTAGGCTAAACAGCCCCAGTAATCGAGCTGCGCCACTCACATCCGAGATAATACCTTTACCAAATTGGGTTTTAACGTTGCCATCAAGGGTATCCATTTTGATCCCCCAAGGCGAACCATCCCAATTCAATTGACCTTCTAACTCAAAGGGCGCTTTTTGAATCCCGGAAGTAATACCGAAGCGTTCCATTAACTCGCTGTTGTTTTCACCTTCAACATCAAGAGTTAACGATGAGTGACTCTTATCACCTTGCAGTTCCCACCAGCCACTGATATCCGCTTTATTTCCGCCGCTTCGAACCTGAATCTTATTCCACTCAATGCGATCTTCCTGCCTAGTCATCTCAACATCAACCTTACCAACTTTATACCCTTGCAGCCAAAAGTCGTTCAGGGTCAGCGTCAAATTCGGCATCGCATCATGGAGCTTTCTATCCAACTCAGAGATCAACGGTGCTTCTTGCGCCTTACGCTGTAGCAGTTGGTCTTGGTTTTTCTTGTCACTCCACTCAGGAACAAACAGATGCAGGCGATCCAATGAAACAGTCAAATCATAAGGAGGCAAGTAATTGACATCACCTTCTAACTCTTGACTAGAGACTTCCATTTGCCATGCTTGCTTATTTTTTCGAGCGCTAAAATCAACATCATTCCAAGAAATACCACCTAAGATCAGCTCTTTGCTCTCGAAGGTGATGCGACGTGGCGCTGGAATGGTTGGCGTGTTCATCTGGCTAAGGACAGCATCCGATGGTTGCACTGGCTCCATGACTACTGACAGCCAGTCATCGGCATTGAACTTATCGGTACGAATCAAGGCATGGTGCCCTACCACGGGGCTAATTTTATAGCCACCACGACCAAGGACTAAATTGGTCGCCGTTAATTCAGGAACATCGCCGGAAATATCAATCTCAGCTTGGTATTTAGTGCTCGGCAATTGCAGACGCGCGGTAATCGATTCTTGATTGCCCGAGGCTTGTAGCCTTGCAGAACCACTTTCTAATGACTTTTTGGCTAATGGGTATGGGTAATCACTCGCTAAGTATTTGAGGTCTGACTGTAAGTCGAGTTGGTAAGTAAAACCAATATCATTAAGTTGAATATCGATCTGGCTTTGCCATTGTGCATGACCCGACAAACGGCTTAACCACTGCTCTCCGACATACGGCTTTAGAGGATTGACGTCCCAATCACCTAACACATCAAGATCCACTGCATAGCCAGGTCCATCATTAAGACCTTTAAAGTCAACCGAGATACCTTGATTAAGCAAATCAGCGGCAAGACCACTTGCTGTCACGACATCATTATCAAATTCAATACGACCAGTGGTGTTCTCTAGCACCATTGGTGGAGCTTCAATCTCAACATGATTACCACTCAGATCTGCATATCCCCACGCTCTAGGTTCTTGTTCAGAATCAAACGGAATATTAAGCTGGAACTCAGAAGAGACATCACCACTCACTTTAAGCGCAGTTAACGCAGCACCCACAGAATCTACGAGTGGCGAAGCAGTCATGTAATTTCGAACTGCATTACCAGACGCCGTTGCTTTAGCTTCAATTTCGATATGACCGCCTTCCCCTAAATAAGGAATACGACCAGTGATTCGATCTGCCGCCACATCCATCAATTGAGCGGAGCGAGAGTCTAAATACATCGCATCATTTTCAAATAACAGGTCAAGTTGAAGGTCGGTTATCAATGGCCACGCGGTATCGAAGCTGAACTTAGCGTCTTCTAAGCCAACCCAAACTTGGAAAATACCATCATGATTGGTGTACGGGTATTGGGCTAATTCACCATGCCAAAGTAATTTAACGGTGTCGGCCTTACCCGCTTGAATCGCTGTTGAAAGGTAATCGGTTAAGTCTTGGCCAAGTGCCAATGTCGGCAAATAGCGCCATGTCTCACCGACGTTGTAAGCGTCCGCTTCACCATAAAAAGAAAGGTAAGGGCTAGCGTTATCTGGAAAGTCCAAGCGAAATGCGCCTAGTACTTGTAAATCTGGCGTGGCTGCAGTGATTTTGTCCGACCACAGTTTCCAGCCGTTTTCATCTTGCTGCCAAACAATATCAACCTGACCTTGTTTGATATTCAGAGGCGCTTGGAAAACATCACCATAAGGAAACACATCATCAATAACATATAAGCTGGCTTTCGCTTCCGAAGCCGAGCCAAACACATGCCCTGATACTTGGCTAAAGCCAGGGACTAACTCCCATTGTTCGATCGCCAAATCGGAAAAGTTCGCAGAGTAACGCAAGCTTTCAATTCCAGAGCCCATCGCAACGCGAATGTCTGAAACGATACCGCCCGGAGCCAATGCATTGATCATTTGGGTAGATTGCGAAGAATCTGGCATCAACTTGATCAACGGGGTAATGGTTTCAACATCAAGTTCAGAAACATTAAGTTCCCACGGGCCTTTATTCCACTTGAAAGCGACATCAAGCTCAGGCCAAGGCCTGTCATCCGTTCTTAGATTTAGTGAGTGACCATTTACCTGCCATCCACCATCAATTGGTGATAATTTAAAAACACCCGACTCAAGCATCAAGTCATGTTGACCACCTTCATTCCAAGTCAGTTCTGAAGGTAATACCTCAACATAAGCGCTAACTGGCTTGCTATTTCGTAGCGTTAGCCAGCTATTCAAGCTCACCGTGCCCGTCTCAATGCCGGATTCTGCCTGCATATAACGAGTTAACCAAGGCATTACTGAGATACTATCCGCGCTGACATAAAACTCGCCCGTCATATCAGTTAAAGAACCACCATCAACAAAGTTAGCACTTACTGACAAAGAGTTGAGGTTAGCGTCTTTAATACTTACTACACCCTCCGCAAGGTGATGTTTACCTGAGTTTTGCCATTTTAAAGTTTCGAGATCAAGCTGACGTTCTTCACCAGAG